>JAQVUQ010000059.1:5973-10484 GCA_028699365.1 bacterium
AGAAAGACTTCTTCGCGCAGGCGTTTGAGTCCGTCTTTGATCATACGCGCCCTGGCCTCGCCTACGCCCTCGACCTTGTCCAGATCATCCAGGGAAGCATCCAGGATGCCCTGCAGCGTGATGAACGATTTGACCAGGTTATCGATGACATGCCCCGGAAGTTGGAAGGGCAGGCGCGGTATCTTGCTTAACAGACGGTAGCCCCGCGGGGAAACGGGCAGATCCAGGCTGGTCGGCATACCCATAAAGCCCAGCGTCCTGCCGATACCCGCCGTATCCAGAAGATCGGCCGAGCTTCGCTCGCGCAGGGACTGTCTGATACCCTCTGCATCCTCATCCTGAATGTAATCCCGGAGGACCATGTTCTCCTCAGCAGCGATGCCGGCGTTCAGCTCTTCCATCTGCATCTTCACCAGGCGTCCCTCGTTGCCCAGCTCTATGACATAACGCTCTATTTCCGAACTGACCCTGTTCAGCATCTCGGCACGCTGAATGGCGGTCACCACGTCGGAAAGCGTCACCAGATCCTCGAATTCCAGAATGCTCAGGCTATTCAGGGCCTGGTCCAGAACCGAACGGTATTTCTCCATAGTCTGCAGCGCCTGATTGGCTTTTGTCAGTATGCTGGGAACGTCCTTAAGGATATACTTGATTTCGCCCTTGTAGATGGTTATCAATCCCCTGCGTTCGGATATGGCGACGATCAGAGCCCCTGTCTGCCTGGAGGTCCTGTCCGCCGCCCGATGCCGGCTTCCGGTCTCCGGCGAAAAGATATCGGCATCCGGCATCAGCAAGGTATTGGCGCGCAGGATACGGGCAAAGCCGGCATCCACCACTATGGCGCCGTCCATCTTGGCCAACTCGTAAAGATAGAAAGGGTTGAAGTCTATATCGATGGCAAACCCGCCGTCAAGAACCGCCTCGACCTCCGGCCCGTGCGCCACCACTATCAATGCACCGGCTTTGGCCCTGACGATATTTTCCAGACCCTCACGCATCGGTGTTCCCGGCGCCAGCATCCTCAGAACATTAACCAACTCATCCACTTAGAGCTACCTCCAACGCATCCTCCAGATAACCGGTTTCTATTACTTCTATATCACCCGGGCGCCCGGAGCCGTGATCTCCCGATGGAATGACCGCCTTCCGGAAGCCCAGTCTGGAAGCCTCGCGCAGCCGCATATCCATCTGTCTGACCGACCTGACTTCCCCGGTAAGACCTATCTCACCGATAAAGATATACTACTGGCACAGAGGGATATCGCGATGGCTCGAGGCTACCGCCAGAGCCACGCCCAAGTCGGCAGCGGGCTCATCCACCTTGATGCCTCCCGCTATATTCACATAGACATCCGCCTGTGACAGATGAAAGCCTATTCTCTTTTCCAGCACGGCCAGGAGCATGGAGAGCCGGTTATGATCCATCCCCGTAGCCAGACGCCGCGGCGTCCCGAAGCCCGTGGGGCAGACCAGCGCCTGCACTTCTATCAGCATGGCCCGGGTACCCTCCATCACCGCCACCACCGAAGAACCGGGCACACCGCTTTTACGCTCCGGAAGAAAGAGCCCGGCCGCATCGGAGACCTCCCGCAAGCCGCCGTCCGTCATCTCGAAGACGCCCAGCTCATTGGTAGACCCGAAACGGTTCTTGATAGCCCTGAGCAGACGGTAACTGTTGTACTTCTCACCCTCGAAATAGAGGACGGTATCCACCATATGCTCCAGCACCCTCGGCCCCGCCAGGCTTCCGTCCTTGGTGACATGGCCTACGATGAAGATGGGATAGCCCTGCCCCTTTCCCAGGCGCATCAGCCGACCGGTACAGTCTCTTACCTGAGAAACACTGCCCGGCGCAGAGGAGAGACCGGGGTTATACACAGCCTGGATGGAATCGATGATCAGAAGCCCCGGCGCGAATTTTCTTACCTGAGCCTCTATATTGTCCAGATCGTTTTCCGCCAGTATGTGTATGTTATCCGAGCAGGCTCCCAGACGCTCGGCTCTCATCCTGGTCTGCCGGGCGGATTCCTCGCCGGAGACATACAGGACTCTTCCACAGCCGCTGCCCGCCAGATAAGCTGTCTGGAGCAGAAGCGTCGATTTCCCGATGCCGGGATCCCCCCCGATGAGGACCAGGGAGCCCGGAACAATTCCGCCTCCCAGCACACGGTCGAACTCCGACAGCCCGGTGGGCAACCGTGAAACTTCGCCGGTGCTGACCTCGCTCAGCGGCAGCGGATCCTGCATACTCCCGATGCCGGTGTCATGGGTGACTTTAAGCGGCATCTCCTCCACCATGGAGCTGTAAGCCTGACATCCGGGACAGCGTCCCATCCAGCGCACGCTCTCGTAGCCGCAATCCTGGCATACGTATTTACTGGTTAATTTTGCCATCTATCAGGTGGAAAGGCCTGCCTCTTCGCGGCACTCCTTCCTGAAAACCACCTTAGCCTCCTCCACACTCACAACTATCGTATCGCCGTCCGTAAACTTGCCTCCGAGGATCTCCTCCGAAAGCGGATCCTCCAGCAGATGCTGAATGACCCTGCGCAAAGGCCTTGCTCCGTAGGCGGGCTCAAAACCCTCGCGAGCTATCAGTTCTCTGACATCATTGCCGACGTGGATAGCGTAGCCGTGCGCCTCTACCCGCTTCTCCACTTCAGCCACCATAAGCCCCACTATGTCCTCTATCTCCGCAATCGAGAGGTATTTGAAGACCACCGTCTCATCCACTCTGTTCAAAAATTCCGGTCGGAAGGCTTTCTTCACCTCGTCCATGACATGGCGTTTCATACTGTTATAACGCTGACTTTCATCGACGATCCGCTCATCCTGAAGCGCCTTGAAGCCTACCGAACGGGCATGCATCTCCTGCAGGCCCAGGTTGGAGGTCATGATGATAATGGTGTTCTTGAAGCTTACCACCCTGCCGTGAGCATCGGTCAATCTTCCGTCCTCCATAACCTGCAGCAGGATATTGAAGACGTCGGGATGGGCTTTCTCTATCTCATCCAGCAGCACTACGGAGTACGGTCTTCTCCTGACAGCTTCGGTGAGCTGCCCTCCTTCATCATACCCTACGTATCCGGGAGGCGATCCCACCAGTCTGGAGACGGTGTGCTTCTCCATGTATTCGCTCATGTCCACTCTGATCATGGACTCTTCGTTCCCGAAGAGATACTCCGCCAAAGCTCTGGCCAACTCCGTCTTGCCTACTCCCGTAGGCCCGACAAAGATAAGCGAGGCTGTCGGGCGCCTGGGATCACGCAACCCAGCCCGGGAACGACGCACCGCCCGGCAGACGACGTCCACCGCCTCATCCTGGCCTATGATCCTCTCCTTCAGAATGGCAGCCATTCTCAATAAGCGCTGGGATTCCTCTTCATTGAGCTTGGTCACAGGTATGCCGGTCCATCCGGCCACTACCTGAGCTACCTCCTCAGCCGTAACGGTAGCCCTGATCACGCCCTTGTTCTTCTTCCAATCTGCCTGCAACTCGCTCCGGCGCAGACGCAATTTATCCTCGTGATCTCTCAGTTCAGCCGCTTTTTCAAATTCCTGTGCTCTGACGGATGCTTCTTTCTCCTGCTGAAGCTGTTGCAACTCCCTGTCTATATGCTGCAATTCGGGAGGAGCTACGCTGGATGACAGCCTGAGACGGGAAGCCGCCTCGTCCATCAGATCGATAGCCTTGTCCGGCAAAAACCTATCGGCTATATATCTCTCCGCCAACAAAGCTGATGCCTCCAAAGCATCGTCGCTTATCTTCAGACGATGATGCGCCTCATACCTGTCACGGAGCCCCCTCAGTATCTGGATGGTTTCCTCCACCGTCGGCTCACCGACCTTGACCGGCTGGAAACGCCGCTCCAGAGCGCTGTCCTTCTCCACGTATTTGCGATACTCCGTAAGGGTGGTGGCGCCTATGCACTGCAGTTCCCCCCGGGCCAGCATCGGCTTGATGATGGAAGCGGCATCCATGGCGCCCTCAGCGGCTCCGGCACCTACCAGAGTATGCAGTTCGTCTATGAACACGATTACCTCACCGGACGCTTTGCGGATCTCGTCCAGAACCTTCTTGAGCCGCTCTTCGAACTCGCCCCGGTACTTGGTGCCGGCAACCATAGCCGCCAGATCCAGCGTCACCACACGCTTATCACGCAAAAGATCCGGCACTTCCTCTTTTACTATACGCTGAGCCAGGCCTTCCGCTATAGCCGTCTTGCCTACCCCCGGCTCGCCAATGAGCGCCGGGTTATTCTTGGTGCGACGGGATAATATCTGCAGTACGCGCTCTATCTCCTGCTCCCGCCCCACCACAGGATCCAGCTTGTTCTCCCGGGCCAGAGCCGTCAGATCGCGCCCGAATTCGTCCAGGGTGGGAGTCTTGGCCTTGACCCGGGCCGGAGAGACGGATGTGCCGCCGTCCTGCATCAACTGCACCAACTGTACGCGCAGCCGGTCCACATCCTGATTGAGATTGATCAGCGCCTTGGTAGCCACCCCTTCTC
>JAQVUQ010000547.1 GCA_028699365.1 bacterium
ATATATCTCTCTCCTCTACACTCGCAAAACCTTTAACCGACATGACGCACCTCCAAAAAAAATACCTTCCGCCCATAAGGACGGAAGGCTTAGCTTCCGCGGTTCCACCTTACTTGGTAAAAACCCTCTCTCCGGCGCGATAACGGGCGCTGACCGCTAGGCTTACTGAATTCAGCTTTGGGCTCGCGGGTGGTTCTTGCCGCCGGCAATCGGGAGGCTCACAGCCTTAGACCTCCACTCTCTGGGATTGCCGTTATGCGGTTCGTGTCCCGGTCAATGCCTTTGAATATTATGTTAACATCGTGCTTCAATATTGTAAAGGATGACTGCGCATTTAATCCAGGTAATCCCGCAGGCACTTGCTTTGGCAAGGAGACTGAATCGATAGGAGTCAGAGTATCGTGATCTTCTATGAACTCTACAAGATAGGAATCTTCCTTGCGCTGGGCCAGGTTCACCTCTTCCTCGGATGTCAGTAGCGGTACCTTGCCGATCTCCTTGAGATACGTGCACACGGAATCGTCAATCGGCATACCATCGGGAATGATAGACAGTATCTCTGGATGCTCCTCGAAAGAAGGCTCTTCATTTTCGAAAAAATAAGGACAGCTATCTATTATCTGCACATTAATAGCCTTTCCCTTATGCTCTTGCTTTCTTTGTCTCGGCACCAACGAGCCTGGATACATTGCTTGGTATTGAAATATGAGGCATATGCTCCATTGATATGCCTCATAGTCATCGGTCAATACAGACTTCGGTCATTGTCTTTCTGCTCTGCCAAGCGACTTTTGTCAAGAATGTAGACCTGGCCCTGGCCTCTCTGGCCTCTAAGTCTGAGCCACTCGTTAGAACCGAAAACATCAGTATCTATGCGCCTTTCTAGCGATCTAGACCATTAACTCAGGCCGGTTTTGGCTTGGAAATTGACGTTATTTCGTAAACTCGGGCTAATACAGAAAAAGACCTCCTTTACATGCCCAAGATAACTACTATTGTCATGCCTCTGACCGGCCGATTCACCGCCTTTTCGATATAGCAGATCACAAAAACCAGCAGATTGATTTTTTGCAGTCGACATCCTTCGGTACGCTCCAGTGCATTGTCCAGCCATTCTCGCTTAGCAGCAACACTATTCTCTTGGCAATGGATTATTGGAGCTAATTACATCAGGCAGTTCGAATTTCTGTTTATTCTTTTCCCACCATTGTTTGCACTCTTCAACTCGAATGTTTGCTGGCAACTCTGTTCCAGTTAATCTTGAGATCGCCATAGCGAACTCAGGATCACTCTCCACCTTTTCAACAAGATATGGCAAAGCTGGTATACCAAGATTAACGATTTGCTCGTATAACTCTTTCGCCTCTTTATCCTTCTTTTCCGATTTTAGCGTCTTCCAATTATTATAGAGATCACCAAATTTATCACCTGTTTTGAAGCGTCCTTCCCTCCACCAGCAAAGATATACATTTTCAGTTGGCTTCAAATCCGGGTAATCCGGAAAAATCATTCGATTATTAGTCTTGTCATACGCACTATTAATCTTAACTTTCGCAATTTTTACCATTGCTTGCCAGAGGAGATCTGCCTCCTTTTCTTGCTCCATTTTAACAGCGATATAAGGTAAAGCTTCAGATCCCATCTCTACAATAGATCTAAAGAAAGGATTATCAATCCTCTCTTTAGCCGTCGACTGCACAATTATACGATGCTGACTAATATATTCCTTCCATGCAGCATATTTAGCCTCAAAATCTTGGGCAATTGGGCTTGGCTCCGCAGCAAGAAGATTACCACTGAACAGCAATACAAACGCAAGAATGTACAGTTTACCCATATTCATATCCTCCTGGTTAAAATGAATATATGCACCCGTGCTTTCCTCTTCTCCTTCGGCAATATCTACATTCCCCGTTTTGGGGTTATTAAAATCATGTCCTTTAGCTTTTAGATCAATTACCAATACCCTTAAGCCACTCATAGTAGCTTCGGATACCTGCTCTTCCTGGTTGACATTCTTCTTGATTTCCACCCTAAGGGTATATGGCGATTTGTCGGTTGTCAGTGGTCTGTGTATACGGATACGAAAGCTACCAGCGGCAACTGTCTGCCTTTCTTCAATTTCACGGAAGCATCCATATCGTTCATCCCTGGCATAACAATATCCATAAAGACTATATCCGGCTGCACGTCCTCTGCCATTTCCAACGCTTTCTGTCCGTCAGAGGCTGTGCCTGCAACCTCTATATCTTCAATTTCCTCCAATATGGTCTTCAATAACCAGGAGGATCTTTCATCATCGTCGACAATCAAGCACTTGAATTTCAAGCTTGCCACCTCCCTTCTCTGAATACATGGATAGAATAATAGAATATCTGTTTGTGATGCAAAGCGCTTGGCCGTCTGCCTGCAATTTAATTATACCGTCAGGGAAGCAGGGTATGCAAGGAAACGGATTTAGCGTTTAAGCAGGACACTCTACCCCATATATTTCTTCAGCAGCCTTGCCTGTGCCGCCGCCTTGGGCTATAATGCAATTACGAACTGATAAGCGATGGTTGGTAGGTGCCGGGATGAATATGGATGTAAACTGGCTCGATA
>JAQVUQ010000060.1 GCA_028699365.1 bacterium
GCCGTCCGTCTCAACGACATGTGGGGATTTGCCGAAAGCCAGGAGACCACCTGCGTTTCTCCCGCCTGTTTTGCGGAGTTTATTTTTCCTTACCAGCTTAAGATACTTGAGAGATTCGGCTTGAACTGCTATGGATGCTGCGAACCGCTTGAAAGAAGATGGGATAACATAAGCCGGATTCCCCGTCTGCGCAGAGTGTCCGTATCACCCTGGTCGGACAGGGAGGCAATGGCTGAAAAACTGGGGGGCGACTATATCTACTCCATGAAGCCCAACCCGGCCGACCTGGCGACACGCGAGGTCGATTGGGACCGGGTGCGCAGGCAGTTGCGTGACGATGTCAGGAAGGCGCAAGGGTGTAAACTGGAGATCGTCATGAAGGATAATCATACGCTGGGCGGCAATCCGTCTAATGTCGTCCAATGGTGCAGGATGGCCGGAGAGGTAACGGAAGATATGAATTTTGCCCAGTAAGAAGGAATCCGGCGATATGTGTAGAAATAAGTAATTATGAAGTTAGTATATATATACTATTAAGGATGATAAGTATGCGCACGGATGAACCTAAATACCGCCTGATAAAGGACAAGATAGCTGAGAGGATCAATTCCGGAGAGTTGCCGGTACACAGCAGGGTGCCTTCGGAGAGCGAACTCATAGCCGATTGCCATGTCAGCAGCATAACCGTCAGGGCGGCCATGAAAGACCTGTTGAGAGAAGGGCTTATATATAGAATCCGGGGCAAAGGTTCGTTCGTCGCGGAGAGAAAGATAGAGAGCAATGTCAGTGCCGACAGGATGTGCGGGCTGGTCTTTGCAAATGAGGGGGATGTAAACAACGAGATTATCAGAACGCTGAGCGATCTGCTCTACAGTGACGAATACTATCCCATTACCTGCTTTGACCAGGCAGAGCTTGAGGGTAGCAGCATAGTTAAGGGCTTGTCTGAAAAGGGAGTATCCAGATTTATAGTGGACGGAAAATCGCCTATGCTGGACAAGTATATCGAGCAGTTTCCCGAAAACGCCTCTCTGACCTTTATACATCGCTACGAGACCGACAGGGACTATATTCCCAATGCCAATTACGTTCTTTCCGATTATCGTAAGGGCGGATATCTGGCTATGGAGCACCTCCTGGGCGCAGGATGCTCCGAAATTGCTGTAGTAAGCTGTCAGGTGCGATCTGAGATACACCCCCTTTTAGATACCTTTGAGGGCTGCCGTGAAGCTGCCGTCGATCAAGGAATCCAATTTGACCGGCATGTGCACTTTGTGGAGAACAATGATTGGGGAGGGCTTGAAGGAGCCCTGACAGACATGATCAAGGATAAAGGGGTGGACGGCATATTCGTAACTGCGGATTGCTATGCCGTATCGGCTTTTGGTGCCGCCGGCAGATTAGGTCTGAAAATCCCTGAAGATTTGAAGATCATCGGCTATTTCGATACGGCGTGGGTAAATTCGTTTGCCGTGCCGCTGACTTCCGTTTCCATACGGGAAGCGGAATTGGCCGGAGCAGCCGCCGGACTGATGAAGACGGGCGCTCTCGGTAAGCGACTGAACATCGAGCCCGAATTGGTAGTAAGACAGAGCACCGTTGCCAGGGAGGTGGTGAAAAGCATGCCGGGTTAAGACGAGACGGATACAGGAGGCTCATTTAAACAAAGGAGGATGACATGTTATGAAGAAGAAAGGTTTTACGCTCATAGAATTGCTCGTAGTTATAGCTATAATAGCGCTTTTGGCTGCTATATTGTTCCCGGTTTTTGGCAGAGCCCGGGAGAACGCCCGCAAGGCTACCTGCCAAAGCAACCTCAAGCAATTAGGCCTGGCGTTCAATATGTACCTGCAGGACTGGGATGGGATGTACCCTCACCCGAAGTATTCCTACACGGTTATATACGGCGGTTTTACTACTCCGGCAAGCGGCAGTTACTCCTTCGGCTGGGTATACAGGTTATACCCCTATGTGGGGCAGGGCCTTCCGGCAGCCGGCGATTTGTCCTATGCCAACGTCAACAAGGCCTTTATCTGTCCGTCTGTTAAGCATACGGACAGCAATACCTACACACTGACGACTTATATGCTGGTATGCCGAAGCGGAACGCCGGCGGCAAAAGCATCGACCTGGGATGCCAATCCGTTGCAGGGGTTTGCCAATTTCGGCTATCCGGAACTGATAAGGTGCGAGAGCGATATCCAGGATCCCGCCGGCTCAGCACTGCTGGTGGAATCCTTCGGCGACAGATCCGCCTATATCAACATAGACGCCGATAACTACGGTATGGGTAACCCGCACCTGAACGGCACCAATATACTTTTTGCCGACGGACACGTGCTCTGGAAGATGTACGGCGGCACGGGGACCGGTACGCCGGCCGTCAGCTATCCCGATCTTGGCCTGACGCAGTTGAGTTATGATTACGGGCGGCATAAGGGAAGCACAGGTATGTGGACGTTGAAGAAAGATTAAGGAGAGGAGTTAAATCATGATGCGTATAAAAGCCGGATTGTTAACGGTTCTCAGTATATTAGCTATAACAGTAACGATAGGTATCCATAGTGCACAGGCTGTATCGGTGGTCGACAGCGGTACGTCCGACCCGGCCTCGCCGGTTACAGGACAGGAGTTTTACAGAACGGACAGCCATGCCGATCAGATATATGACGGCCAGTGGATCCGCCAGGATATGGAGATACGGAACGTCAAGGCTTTCGGCGCCAAAGGCGACGGCAGCACCGATGACCGGGCGGCCATACAGGCAGCCATAGATTCTCTTAACGTAGCCGGTGTTAAGGGGGGCATAATCTTCTTCCCCACCGGGCGGTATGTTATCGGCGACAGCCTGATCATACCAACTTCTATTTACGGTGTTATTTTTCAGGGTTCCGGCGCCTCTGAAAGTGATGGCGACGGCACTTTGCTGACCCTGGACAGCAGCAACTCCCTCTTTACGCAGTCCGGCATCACAACGCTTAAATTTATGCAATTCAAGGATATGCGTCTGACCGATAAAACCACCAGCGGGGGGCATCTCATCGATATCTCCGTTAACGCCGCTGATATCGAAATAAGCAACGTTACCTTCTTTACCCGTAATCCCGCTTCCTCTTTCCTGCGTATAATCGGAGGCAATCCCTCCCATATCTATGTCTCCCATGTCAGGGGGCTTCAGGGTGCCTATCACAGCGTGCCGATGATAGATATCGCCTCGGAACCAGGGTGCAACATCTTCGGCATCGTGCTGGAGAATATGATGCTTAACGCCAATGCCACCGATACGGCGCCGATGATCTCGCTGGATAATCTGTCCGGCGGCAATATGGCCGCGTGCGTGACTTTCCGCAACCTCACCCTTGAGGCGCCCGGCGGCGGCGGCATAAGGGTTAAATCCATTACCAACCTGCTTTTCGAAAACATACATGCGGCGGACCTCAAACCCTATGTTCCGGTCAATCCAATTATCGATATCCAGAGAGGAACTGTAGACGGAAGCCCTTACGTCAGAGACGCCGTTATGCTTAACTGCGCCATAACGGAAGGCACAAGCTCATATCCCGATGTCCGCTTTACCAGCGCCTCGTCCAACGGAGGACTGGTGCTGATAGGCTGCCGGACAGGTTATCTGGATGCACAGGGCAATCCTCCCATCGCCATCGGCTGCGCCGATATGCCTAATCTCGTAGGCAGTACCCTGCCTTTGTGGCTGGATACCGGCGGTCGCCTCAGGGGAGTGCGAGGCATATCCGCCACAAACACCGCATGCAGGAATATGCGGGGCAGTGTGACTATTACCAGCACCAATGCCAGCGGCGCGGTCGCCTTCCCGTTAGCAGAGGCGGATACCAACTATTATGTGACTGCTTCCGTAGCCGGCGTTACCGGGACTCCGGCGACAGGTGCTACCAGGGCATATGTAACCGGTAAAAGCACCACCGGCTTTACCGTCAACCTGGAAACGGCGCCGGGAGCGGGAAATTCGGTCAGGGTGGAATGGCACGTTATAAGATAGCGAGGGTCTGATGAGTAAGTTTAGTGAATATGGTTCACCGGGAGGGGAGAGTATGGAGTTCGGTTTCAATTACCTGCCTTCGGTAGGTCTGGTGGAAGACTTCTCTCCTTACTGGATAGAGAATAAATGGACGGCAGAGCAGGTGGAGACGGATATGCTGATCATGCGCAGTCTGGGGGCGCGCTGGGTCAGGTTCCATATCATGCCTGTAGACTACCGTCAGGATGGACACTCCGGCGTTTCCCCGGATGCGTATCCCGGGCTCATCCGGGCCGGCATTGAAAAGGCGCGCCGGGCGGGGCTTTCTATCCATCTGGACCTGCATAGCGATGATTTTGCCGCTCTTGACATCGACCTGGTAATGAAGCGGGCCGAGGAATTCGGCCCGCAGGTCGATGTGCTGCAGATAATCAATGAATGCTACGCTTTGTGGAACGATGAGAAGAACCTGGCCAGGATGGACGAGATATTCCGCCTGCTCAGCCAGGGCGGCTACTGCCGCAACCTCTGCTTCGACCTTATGCCGGAGCAGGTGGAAACGGCCAGACGGCGATTTCCCGTTCTGTATGAAAATCTGAGTCTGCTGCCTATACACGCTTACTGTCCGCATCACAGTTGGGATATCGCTGACGTGGACCGCCTGATCGACGATTATATCCCCCGTTACGCTGTCTTCGGCAAGCCGCTGGCCATTACGGAAACCAATATCAGCGGCGGACTGCGAGGCGGTGCCTTTGCCTCGGATGAGTCCAAGACGGCGGCCTGGCGCAGATTTATGGACAGGCTGGCAGCGGAGACGGAAGTCAAGGCTGTTTTTCATCACTGCTTCCGGAACAAGATGTCCTGGCGGGAGTACGGGCACTCCCAGTGCGGCGTTCTGCACTGCTGCGGTTATCCCAAGACAGTGGAGGCTGTCCTTTACAGGGAAAGCGCCTTGAAATATCTGCCGGCGGACGATCCCTTGAAATCGGTACAGGCCGAGGTGGACTTGAGCGACGGTGAAGACACTTCCGGTCATTGTGTTACAGCCGGACTGACAAACCTTACCGACGTGGTGCAGTCGGGCAGTTATCGTCTGCTGGTAAACGGCTCGGCTCTGGAAACCGGTGTTTCCCGGGTGGGTTTGAAAGCGTTTGAAACGTTGCGCATAGATAGTATCCCGGGTATAGAGCAGCGGTTGAAACCCGGCGTCAACCATGTCATTCTCCTTTGGGAAGGGGACGGCAGCCGTGTCGGGTCCGTTCGACGGTCCGTCGTTTCCTGGACCTCGAGCATTATTCCCATGCCGGTTGTCGTTGACGGCGGGCCTGAGAGGCTGCCCGGCGTCCAATATCTGGCCGACTATAAAGCGATAGCCGGGTTCCTGAACGATTATGCTTCCAGGGCGGATATCCACGTCACCAACGCGGCATGGTTCGATACCGAACTGGCTTTTCGCCTGCAGAACGTTATCCAGGGCCTGACAGGCGGTGCTCCGTCTATCAGGCCCATGCTGCTGCCGTGCGATAAAAGAAGTGATGCCGCCATCATAATCGCTCAGTCCCGGAACAACTACCTGGCGCAGTTATTGGAGAATAGTATCCCTTCCGATTACAGGACTTCAGTCAAGCGACAGGGAATCGTCGCCCTGCTGGACTATCCATTTACCGGGAAGGAGTTGCTGGTCGGTGAGTGGAATCCGTCCAGAGTGCTCTACTGCGGCGCTTATGATGATGACGCTCTCAAAGCCGTTGTTTACGATCTTATCCGAAGAATCTGGCCGGTAGAGGTGCCGGTATCCTTGCTGGATTATGCGGACCTGGTGCATTTGGCCGGTTCGGGCGAGAGAAGACTGCGCATGAGAGTGGTGCCCGGCCGCTACCGCCTGGTTGTTAAGGCGGGGAGCGTTAATGGCTCCGGCGGCTATGAGACGGTTGTCAGAGTGCCCGCGTGTTCGTTTGAAGGGGTTATCGATCATGAAATCGGGAGAAGCCTGGTATCGGAGATAAACGTGGCTGAAGAAAATCTGGAGATCGCCGTTCAATCCGGTGCACACCCTTTCTCCATATCCACGCTGGAGCTGCACGATATCGTGTTCGGAGTCAGCGACAGGCGCTATTACTTTAATCGGAGGAGAAATTTGGATCTTGATTATCAGGGGTTCAGGTGGATAGCGGAAGACTTTTCCGAGGGCTGAATAAGACAGGAGGAATTTTCGACATGAAGTATGGCAATGGGGTAAGGAATATTGCGTTGGCTTTGCTGGTTACCATCGCTGCTGCCGCGCCGGCCGTAGCGGCGGAGAAGCTCTTTCATCTTTCCCTGCGGGATAATCAGGAAAACGGCGGTACAGGTATCGTCAAGAAGATTTTTCAGCGGCCCTCTGCCGCCACCTATTACAGTAGCGAGCAGGATAAGCTGCTGGAAGCTCCTGCGGGAACACCCCGGTTTGAGACCTATCCGGGGCATCGTGACGGCACGGTCAAGGCGATGCTGATCGAAACCCGGACGGAGAATATCCTGCCGGATTCCTCCTTCGAGACGGACAACGCTTCTTTCTGGAAGATGGAGGGCCTGTCGGAGCAGGAAGGCGGCATACACGGCCGGCGGGCTTTGAGAGTTGCGGCGGAGAAAGCCGTGCTCAAAAATGTCGAGCCGTTGACGATAACCCCGCTCGACGGCAGAGTCTCTTCGCCGGTGTTTACCGCTTATCTGAGTATGCCTGACGGCACCAGCCCGGAGGGCAGGGTCAGGCCTGTAGCCTGGGAGGTCCAGGGGGATCAGGTGACGGCGGTCGATATATTTCCCAAGCAGGCTTATTATAAGAACATCAAGACAGATTTTATCAGGGTGGGTAACGGCCGCTGGTGGCGTATGACAGCCAGAATGCAGGAGAAGAGAAGCGGAGGGCGTTACCACGTAGGGCTGGAATTTCTGAAGGGCACCGGTATGCTGGTGGATGCACTGCAACTGGAACGCAACTATGAGCCCTGGACGGCCAGTTCGTATATTCCCACCGCTGCCGGACCGGCCGTGCGCCGGGCGGATCTGCTGACCGTCAAGACGGTTGCCGCCGATATACCTGCCGGCAGCCTGAGTCTGTGGTTCAGAGCTACCAATCCTGCCGGACGCATCGGGTATATACTGACGCATTATGCCGCGGCGGGCAGCAAGGAGAACTGCATTTCTATAACCGGACAGAACGTTCAACTGGGGCTGAAAGGGATGCCCTATCTTGAAACGTTGTGGAACAAACCCGAGAAAAACGGGGACTGGCGTTTTGTCTGTCTTACCTGGGACGGCAAGCAGGCTGTGACTTATATCGACGGGCGGGAGTTTGCCAAAGCGGAGGGTCCGTGGGCCTATACCGGCCTGGATAAATGGCTCGGCTCCATGACGGTAGGCAATAACGGGTCTGAGACATATAACGGTGTTCAGGGCGTGCTTTGCGATATCACCTTGTGGAAGAGTCCTCTTACGGAAGCAGAGGTAAGGTCTCTATACACCGGGGAGACGCAGGCGGAGAAGGCGGACGGAGCATCTGCCGGCGGCACCGGCTTGCCGGTGGATTTTAATACGGACAAGGCCGGCAAGGTCAGCCTGGCAGTTTACGATACCTCCGGGTGCCTGGTGCGCAATCTGGTTACCGGTGAGAACTACACGGCCGGAAAACATAAGATTTACTGGGACGGACGGGACAATGACGGCCGGCCCGTAAAGCCCGGACAGTATTCCTTTAAAGGTGTTGCCGGTAATGTCAAGGCTGAATGGATAGTGTCTACCGGCAACAGCGGCAATCCTCCCTGGGGAGACACCAAGGTCAGGGCCGGCTTGTGGACGTCCGTGGCCGCTGTGAACAATGGTATTGTGGCCGGCAACTTCAGCGGAGAAGGCAACCGTATAGTCCAGCGCTACGACGATAAAGGCAATGTCCTCTGGACCTGCGGTATACCTCCCCTTTATAACCGCAACGCCGTGCTGACAGCGGACGGTAATTACGTCTATGTGGTCATCATGCCGGGAGCGGAGAAAGCTGCTTCCGGGGCGCCGATAATCTATGAGATGTTGTGGCGACTGGATGTCAAGACCGGCAAGCCCGTGCCCTGGAGCGACGGCAAGGAGCTTATGCGCCTGACCCCCAACAGAACGGGAGACCCTGAGCGGGGCAGGATGATCTACGATACGGGTGACGTTCCCTGGGTGGATTGGGGGCTCTACGATATCGAGGTCAGCCACGGCAAGCTCTATCTGCCGCTGCACAAGGAGAACTGCATTGCCGTCCTGGATAGCGGGAGCGGCCGTGAACTGGAGCGTATCGCCCTGCCCGGCGCGCCTCGCTGCCTGGCCGTGACCGGCAACGGGGATATATACGTCAGCCTGACGGACAGAGTTATCCGCATAGCCGGCAAGGAGAGAAAGCAGACGGTCTTTACCGGCGGGCTGGATTATGCCTGGGAAACGGAAATCGGTGCCGACGGCTCCGTTTATATTTCCGAACTGGGCAAGAGCCGCACCGTGAAGAAGTATTCGCCCGGCGGCCGGCTGCAAATGACACTGGGCAAAAACAGCCGTGATCCGTTCGATTTCAACTACCGTGATAACGGCGACGGCTTTTTACTGCCGCTGGGTCTCTGTCTCACGGCTGACGGCGATATCTGCGTGGCCGATTACGGTCACAGCCGGATAGCCCGCTACAACCGGAGCGGGGTGGAAGTTCAGGGGATAGAGGCCTTCGGCCTGGGAGGTATGGACGGCGGCGTGGTTTTCCATGCCGGTGAAGACGGCAAACTCAGCTTGTATACGCTGGTGCAGATATACAACCTCGGCGGCAATCTGATCACCAGATACGACATCGATCACAAGGCGGGGAGCTGGAAAACCGGGGCCCGCTGGGCGACCATCGGACCGGTGCTGACCCAGGATCCCATCAAGGTCAAAACGATGTCCAACGGTAAGACATACCTTTTTGTCATGGGACGCTATCCCAGCATATACAGGCTGGAAAACAACGGAATCACCTTCTGCAGCGTCATGATGCATACACAGCGCTACGGCAGGTCGCAGCGTGAAGGTTTGAAATCCGACAAGTACGGCACGCGCCACATGGGGTATCCCCGGCAGTTCTTTGCCTCCGACAGCATAACGAAGGACTTTGCCGCCCTGGGCCTGCTGGAGTCTACCGTGCTGGGGCCCAGCCATCGCTTTGTCTGGACCGACCGCAACAGCGACGGCCGGGCTCAGGCCGGAGAGATAGTCTCCACCCCGGAGGAGAAAGCTCTCTTCTATACCTTTAACGATGCCTGTGTGGCCGGTAATGGCGATATCTATATGCTGGATTACGGCGCAGGGTTCGATCAACAGGTGTTATGGAGATTCGCCTTCAAGGGCTTTGACGACAAGGATAACCCTGTCTACGACTGGAAGAGCAAGGAGCGTGTCTGGTCTTTCAAGGATCATATCGCCGATATGCCCAACGGGGGTAAGGAATGTGTCATCTGCGCCAAACGGGTGGATGAACAGGGAAATATCTATCTTTCGGCTCTGGTAGGCAACAGTTGTTTTCCTACTCACGTATCGCTGTTGAGCTACGATAAAGAAGGCCGTCTCAGGTGGAAGTTCGGTTCCAAGGCCAGGGGCTACAAGGACCGTCCCGGCGAGTTCACCTCGGTGACCTCTTTTGCCGGCATAGCCGACGGTTTTGTTTACGCCCTGGATTACGACGGTTTTGTGGATGTCCTGACCACGGACGGGCTTTATGTGGCCACGCTGCTGGAGAGCGGCAGCTCCGGGGGCGAGAACAGTCCCTACAGTAACTGGGGCGAGAACTTCAAGGGGGATGTCTTTAAAGACAGCGCCGATGGCCGGCATTACCTGACGATCAACACCCATAACTATACCCTGCCCGTCTTCAGAGTGGACGGCATTGGAGAGGTAAAGCGCTTTGAGGGGGCTTTGCAACTCAAGGCAGCCGATATCGCCGTCGCCGAGAGCCGTCCGGACAAGAATGCGGCTGCGCCGGTTAAGAGAGATGTGCGCCGGGAAGGCGTTATCAGTATCGTCAAAAAGAGTCCGCGCATCGACGGCGATCCCTCGGACTGGGAGTCACTGCCGGGTATGAAAGCCGATTTCGACGACGGCAACGAGATGTACGGCGCCGAGTTGAAGGCAGCCGTAGATGAAAAGAACCTCTATATCCTGCTGCGGGCTGCAGACCCTACCCCGGCCGTCAACAACTGTGAACGTGCGGCGGCGCTGTGGGACGGGGATTGCCTTGAACTCTACATGTCCAAGGATACGGCCCCGGCCGGCAATCCAGCCTGGTCTGCCGGCGATCTGATCATACACCTGCCGGCCAGGATATCCGGAAAGGGACCTGCTGCCGGCCTGTTGAAGATGGCAGGCGGAAAGGGTGCCTTTGTGGAGCCGCAGGGCTGTAAGACAGTCGTAAGCTTGTTTGATAACGGCAAG
>JAQVUQ010000061.1 GCA_028699365.1 bacterium
GTTGGACAGATACGTTATCACAGATGAGGCAACATTTGTTCACGGCTCCTGGCCCAATCCGGACGCCTACGTTTTTGATGCCGGCGATGCGGCTGCTACGTTGGAGAATCAGCCTACCGGACTATGCTTTGCAGGCCATACGCACAGGCCGGCGTTGTATCTGGATACTGGACACGGCAGGGTTGATAAGTTGCCGGTAGGGATGGATGCAACCTATAAACTGGTGCCGGGGCACAAGTATTTTATCAATCCCGGCAGTGTAGGACAGCCCAGGGACGGCGATCCTGCTGCTTCACTGGTGCTGTACGATGATGAGACGTATATGCTTTCCTTTGTGAGGCAGGCGTACGACGTGCAGTCGGTGCAGGATATGATGCAGGCGTACGCACTGCCTCAGAAGTTGATAGATCGTCTGGCACACGGATTATAACTCTATGTGTGCCATACCGGCCAGCGCCAGGTGAAAGTCGATCTGCTCATCCGCACGTATCGGTCCCATAGATGAGAACTGCTCGTTTTCCACCGACACGACGGTCTCCGCTGCCGCTTCCGATCTGACTGCATCATGCATCTTTTCATGCCAGCGTTGCTGCTCGATGAGCTTCTCGCCCAGATGGTTGCAGACGGAGCAGCGAAAACGGACATAGACGACGTTGGGACCGGTGAGTCGCATATAGGCGCCCATTTGGATTACTTCGTCAGCATCGATAGGGTGTCCGCAGATACAGGTTACAGGTATCTTCATACAGCCTTCCCCCCATTCCAGAGTATTAACCGTCAACCGGCGTCTTTACTGCATCCATAAAGGCGACTTTACGCAATAAGAGCGCACTGGGCAACGCATTGAACACACCGAAGATCGTCAGCAGGCCGAAAAACGGCAGCAGACTGCTATACATCCAGAGCACGGCGTAAACAACGAAATCACTTCTGACGATACGTATGCTGCCTGCAATAGAGCCTATAATTCCGTATCTCCTGTAAATCATCACAGGAGCAGCAAACATTAGGCAGGTGGCTATCAATATACCGGGAAGTAAGCCGGCGACGATGGCTGTAATGATCAGGCAGCCGGAAATCGAGGATAAGAGCAGTAGATTCATTACACCCCTCGGTCCCAGATTGATGACGTGGTAGCGGCTGAACGCCTTGGTGGTAAAGATCAGGGAGAGCGGTCCCAGGAGAGGAAAGAGCATAAATCTGGCAGAGCTGAAAGAGAGCAGCAGAGCACCGGCTATGAAGACGATGATCATGATCGTCCAACCGCGATCATGGTCCTGGAGTGCATTGTAGCGTATCATCCGTCCTGCCATGATCCTATCCCTCGATTCGTCCGGTTTCGGATAGTAATATCTCATGTATACCCACTAACTTAGTACTTCTATACCGGAAACGACATATCCTTCATCATAGATAACGTGATATAATTATGCCTTGAAAGGAGTTGCCATGAAGGTTGTTGCTACAAACAGAAAGGCCTACCACGATTTCTTTATCCTGGAAGAGCTTGAGGTGGGTATCGTGCTTACCGGGACGGAGATAAAATCCATTCGCGACGGTAAAGTCAATCTGCGGGACAGCTATGCCAGGGTGGAGGATAACGAGGTCTTTGTCTATAACATGCACATCAGCCCGTATGAGGCAGGCAACCGCTATAACGTGGATCCGCTGAGACGCAGAAAGCTTTTGCTGCATAAGCAGGAAATAAAACGGCTTATAGGCAAGACCAAAGAGAAAGGGCTGGCCCTGGTGCCGCTGAAGATATTTATCAGCGACCGTGGTCTGGCCAAGGTTGCCCTGGGTCTGGCCAAAGGGAAGAAGCTTTATGACAGGCGGGAGACGTTAGCCAAGCGTGATGCCGAGATGGAGATGGCCAGGGCCATGAGGGAACGGCAGAAAGGTTAAGGTTTGCCGGCAGAGCCGAAGAGCGAATATGGTTTAAAGCGCGCGTAGCATGGGTAAAATGAAATCCGAAAGGAGATGTGGAGCGACTTGAGGATAGACTTTTTACCCTTGTTTTTTTTGGTTCTTGGTATAACCGTTCTGACATTTCCGGACATCTTTTCATATCTGATAGGATTAGGGATGATAGCCTGGGGCATAAAGGGTATACTTACTGCTAAACGGGTTTACAGAGAAAGGAGGGAGAGTTGATGAGCTTGGATGATCTGGGCATAAATGCTAAAGTAAAGTCCAAATTAGCCGCCGATGACCAGGTAAACGCATTTGACATCAACGTCGATACGGAGGATGGCATCGTCTACCTGCGGGGCATAGTGGACACTCTGGACAGCAGGGATAGAGCAGCCGAACTGGCATGGGACGTAGATGGAGTTGAGGACGTAGTCAATGAGGTCATCGTCAAGTAAGAGGATGATCTAAAGATACGGGCTATATCGTTTTGGGGGTCAGGTCTACACTCTTGACAATTGTCAAGAGTGTAGACCTGACCCCTTCGTTTTCTTTACATTCGCTTGCTCATGATATAAAATTAGCAGTATTATTCAAGTAAGGGGTAACAGTATTGGAACGGGTGGAAGTAACCAACTGGAGTAGAGCTGCAGTAGTCTTTTTTTCTGTACTGCTGGGAATCTGGATTATCTATTCGTTGAATAACATCTTGCTTCTGATTGCTCTGGCGGCTCTGATGTCTTACATATTCAGTCCGCTGGTCAATCTTCTTGTC
Organism: bacterium; assembly: GCA_028699365.1. GTDB lineage: Bacteria > UBP13 > UBA5359 > UBA5359 > UBA5359 > UBA5359. The sequence continues at coordinate 2,687 of JAQVUQ010000061.1, forward strand.
AGATGGGGAAGCCCCAGGCTGGTAGCTCTGCTTATATCGTATCTGGTTGGGCTTTTGATCATATCACTGCTGATCTTTCTGATAATACCGCCTCTAGCCAAACAGTTCGTTAGTTTTACCGCCAATCTGCCGACCTATCTTAACGGCTTGCAGCGTCTTTACCTGGATATGCTGCAGCGGCTTAACATTGAACCGCGCCAGTTCCTATCGTCTTCACAGATAGTAACCAGGTTGACAGGCATACTCAGTAATCTTATGCAACAGGCGCTGGCTGGTGTCCTGGGCATAGCAGGGTTGGTTATAATACCTATCCTGTCGTTCTTTATGCTGCTCAGCGGGCCGGCCATGTGGAACGCTTTTACCTATATCCTGCCGGAGAAGCAGAAGGATGAGATTATTGATCTGGCCGTTACAACCAACAACCTGCTTGGTAATTATATAGTAGGGCATCTGCTCCTGATCACCAGTATAGGCTTTCTTACCAGCATAGGGCTGTTGATAATGGGCGTACCGTTTGCACTGGTTCTGGGATTGATAGCTGCCGTGCTGGAGGTAGTGCCTAATCTTGGTCCCATCATTGCGGCTGTTCCCGCTATCCTGCTGGCTTTCAGCAGTAAGGGGTGGGCTTTCGCTCTGGGTGTGGCCGGCTTCTATGTCTTTGTTCAAATTATTGAGAGCTACGTGCTGGCGCCTACAATCCTGGGAAGATCGGTGGGGCTGGATCCTCTCACGATAATCCTGGCGGTTATGGTGGGCGGTCATTACGCAGGCATTCTTGGTGTGCTTGTGGCTATACCGGCATCGGCTGTGCTGAAGCCGATAATCATCCATTACGTCAGGAAATACAAAGACGGACACACTTCTACCGGCAACAAACCGAACCAAACACCGGACTCCGAAACATTGAATGCAGAACAGTAAATCTGTTAACTTGCAATCTCGTTTAGCTTTTGCCGTAACAGGGTAATTAAACTCCAGACTTTTCTGGAGGTGATCCGTTTGAAAAAAGTTGTCGCTCTGTTGTTTACAGCAGTACTTTGCTTTACCGTTTTGTCCAAATGCAGTGAAGCCGCGCCGACCGAGATCGGGTTGAAAGATCTGATAATCATGCGTTACAGAGTTCCCGCTTCAGGGCTGACGCCTTTGCAGAGGGCTGCGGAAACCAGGCGCCGAATGGTCAGGGCTATCGACGGAGCGCCGCTGCGATCAAGCAGCGTCACTATGTCCATGAGAAGCGGTATGCCGGTCATAGTGGCCAACGGGGTAGTGCTGGCTACGGTAACCCCGGCTGATGCCAGGGCCAATGCCACCACGCAGATGGATGTGGCCAGGGTCTGGCTCCGAAATTTCCAGATGAGGCTGCCGGGATACCAGGCATGGGCCAGATACAACAGGTGATAAATAGATATACTCGTCTGAAGGCTGAAGGCTGAAGGCGAAGAGGAACGACGTAGGGCTAACGATTGAAGGCTGAAGGTTAGTAGTCATAATGTGTGAATACACTATATGACACATTTACCTTCAGCCTTCAGTCTATGTACCTTCAGCCTGTCTGCCTGAGAGCAGTTGCTGTATTATGTTGTCTTTAGAATACGACTCGTTCTGTTTCCTTATCGAAGAGATGTATCTTGGCGGCATCGAAGTATACACTAGCAACAGTGCCCATCTCCGCACGAGTCTCCGCATCTACTGAGGCGGTCAGGTTGACGCCGCCGATGCTCAGGTAGAGGAATACATGGGAGCCCATGGGCTCTTTGACTTCGACGTTGGCCTTGATGGGATAGTTGTTGAGCGGCGATTGCAGAACGCTTTCGTCGTAAATATCTTCAGGCCTGATACCCAGAATTGCTTCCTGCGCCAGATAGCCGCGGGCCAGATCAGCAAAGTTATCGGGAATGCCGACGGTGAAGCCATTGCCTTCAAATACTATGTCGCCGTTTCTGGAGACTACCTTTCCGTTGAGGAAGTTCATGGCCGGACTGCCGATAAAGCCGCCGACAAAGACGTTGTTGGGACTGTTGTACAGCTCCAGGGGTGTGGCCACCTGCTGAACGATGCCGTCTCGCATAATGACGATCCTGTCGCCCATGCTCATGGCTTCCGTCTGATCATGGGTGACGTAGATGGTGGTTATGCCCAAGGTGCGGTGGAGCTTTATCAACTCGGCTCTTGTCTGGACTCTGAGCTTGGCATCCAGGTTGCTGAGAGGCTCATCCATGAGGAAGACCTTGGGCTCACGGACGATGGCCCGTCCCAGAGCGACGCGCTGTCGTTGCCCGCCGGAGAGCTCCTTGGGCTTGCGGTTCAGCAGGTGCTGTATTCCAAGTATCTCGGCTGCGTTGTAAACCTTCTGCTTGATATCCGCTTTGTTGTATTTCCTGAGCTTCAGGCCGAAGGCCATGTTGTCATATACACTCATATGTGGATAGAGGGCGTAATTTTGGAAGACCATGGCGATGTCCCTGTCCTTGGGCGGTATGTGGTTCACCAGAGTATCGCCGATAACTATCTCTCCTCCGGTGATCTCTTCCAGCCCGGCGATCATTCTGAGGCAGGTGGTTTTGCCGCAGCCCGAGGGACCTACCAGAACGAGGAATTCCTTATCATTAATTTCCAGATTTACGTCGGATACCGCTGTCACGTTGCCGAAGCTTTTGGTGACATTCTTCAAGATAACCTGTGACATTAAAAAGCCTCCCCAAAGTTGTTTGTGCCCGTACAGAATCAATGCACACTCTATGTACAATATGCCCACTATTTTAACATATTATAGTTCTACGTAAAAGCGGCAAAATCCTCCTTAAAGCTATTTTACAGCATTTTTGTCGCTATCACCCTGGGTTCGGCCCTGCAAGCGCCTGAAAGATGTTTAATAAATCGTAGTCACGGGTATATTTCGGGTGTGCTAAAAAATAGCCATAAGCACCATAAGAACAAAGAATTGTATTCCAGGTGTAAGGAGTAAATTCTCCAGACAGTAACACAAATATCACCGGTTTACTCCTAAGGAGGTAAAATGAAAGGAATAAAGTTCGGCACCGACGGCTGGAGAGCCGTGACCGCAGACAAATTCACCTTTGACAACGTGCGGCTGGTAGCTCAGGGAATTGCGGATTATCTCAAAGAGACGGCACAGGGCGAGATCAATGTGGCCGTAGGCTATGATACCCGCTTTCTGTCAGACAACTTTGCTGAGGCGGTAAGCGAGGTTCTAGCCGCCAACGGTGTTCGTGTCAACCACTACTATACTGCCTGTCCCACGCCGCTGATCTCCTATCTGGTGAAGGATGATCTTATGAACGGCGGAGTGGTGGTGACCGGCAGCCATAACCCTCCCCGCTTCAACGGCATCAAGTTCAAGGCGCCCTACGGCGGTTCAGCTTCAACCGATGTGACAGCCCGCATCGAAGAGAAGATAAACGCCCTGAAATATGAGGACGTCAAGCGAACCTCCATTGTGGAGGCTATCGAGAGCGGCAAGGTGGTAATAGAGAACGGTGACAGGGAATACTTCGATCATCTGCTGGGTCTGGTGGATACGGAAGCCATAAAGGCATTTACCCCTGTTATAATGGCAGATCCCATGCACGGAGCCGGTATAGGCTATTTCTCCGATCTGCTGAACCGCGCCGGCTGCATGGTTTACAACATGAGGGAGGAGCTCAACCCTGTTTTTGGAGGAGTGAACCCCGAGCCCATTGCCCGCAACCTGGAGGCGCTGTCGGTAGCGACCAATAAGAGTGATGCCACGGCAGGTTTTGCCCTGGACGGCGATGCGGATCGTCTGGGCGTAGTGGACAGCCGGGGCGGATACATATCCTCACAGCAGATATTTCCCCTGCTGCTGCTGCATCTCATAAGGAACAAGCAGTGGGACGGCACGGTGGTCAAAACCACGGCCGTCACCTCGATGATAGACAGAATAGCCAGAACGCTGGACCTGAAGGTGCGCGAAACACCGGTGGGCTTCAAGCACATAGCTGCGGCGATGCTGGAAGAGGACGTCCTCATCGGCGGGGAGGAGAGCGGCGGCTATGGTTTTAAGAACCATATACCCGAGCGGGACGGTCTGCTCTCAGCTCTGATGCTGACCGAGATGATGTCGGTGCAGCACCGGACGATGGCGGAGTTGCTGGATAGTCTTCACGATGAATTCGGCATGCTCTACTACTACGAGCGCGCCCTGCACGTGCAGACCAGGGAGACCCTGATAGATGAGCTGAGAGCCAAGGCTCCGGGCGTCATAACCGGCAAGAAGGTGGATGCTGTCAGAACGGATGACGGCATAAAGTACGTCATGCGTGACGGAAGCTGGCTGCTGATACGGCTGTCCGGCACTGAACCCATAGTTAGAGTTTATGCCGAAGCCGGCGATATAACGGATGCACAGGAATTAATGGATGCAGGGGGGGAGATGATCGGGGCAGAGGCTACCATCGAGCCGATAGCACTCGAGATTTAGTTATGAGCGTTGAAGAACTGAGCATGTTCAAGTTTTTGTACTCCGTTCTGAACAGGGTGCATGTCGCTTACGTAGGAACGTATCCACCCAGGGAATGCGGCATAGCCACTTTCACTCAGGACCTGACCAGCGAAATAGACAAGTTTACGCCCTTTTCAAAGTCAAGAATCGTGGCCATGAACGATCGCGGGGCCATATATTCCTACAGCGACAAGGTCTTCATTCAGGTGGACAGCTCCGATGAGCAGTCTTACATAACAGCCGCAGAGGCGCTGAACAACTCCAACGTGGATCTGGTCAACGTCCAGCACGAATTCGGCATATTCGGGGGCGAATACGGGGAGTATCTGCTTACCATGCTGAAGCATCTGCGTAAGCCGGTGGTAACTACTTTCCACACGGTGCTGCCCAATCCCACGCCCAAGATGCGCGAGGTGGTGCGCAAGATAAATTATCACAGCCAGGCGCTGGTAGTCATGGTCAAGAAGGGTGCTGAGATACTTTTTAGCGATTACGGCCTGGATGCCGACAAGATGTACCTTATTCCGCATGGTGTTCCCAATGTGCATCGCTGGCCGTCGGCACCGGTGAAGAAGCGTCTGGGACTGGGGACCAAGACCATAATGTCCACCTTCGGCCTGATCAACAGGGGTAAGGGCATAGAGCATGTCATAGATGCTCTGCCCGCTATAGTGGACAAGAACCCGGACATCATCTACCTGATTCTTGGGCAGACGCATCCCGGCGTCAGGCGGCAGGAGGGAGAGGTCTACCGGGACATGCTGCTGCAGAAAGTGCATGACAACGGTCTTATCAACCATGTGCGTTTCAACAACCGCTACATGGTCAAGAAAGAGTTGGTGGATTATCTGCTGGCCACTGACGTCTACGTCACGCCGTATCTGAGCAAGGACCAGATCTGCAGCGGCGCGCTGGCCTACGCCGTGGGAGCAGGAAAAGCCATAGTCTCCACGCCGTATCTCTACGCCCGCGAGGTACTGTCCAACGGCAGAGGCTTGCTGACGGAATTTGAATATCCCGAGGGCATCTCCGAATGCGTCTGCAATATCCTGGGTTCGCCGGAATTGCGTCAGGAGATGGAATTGAAGACCTTCAAATACGGCCGTAAGATGAGCTGGCATAACGTGGCCATAGATTATCTGGATCTATTTGATCGTATCCTGAGCTTCTCCAGCCGTCTTACCGAGCGTGTGGTCAATAAAAGGTTGAAGAGTAAGATATGATATGCAGGGAGAGAACGATGGTATATCCGACAATAAATATGGAGCATGTGCGCACTCTTACCGACGATACCGGCATCTTCCAGCATGCCAAATACTCCGTGCCTCATCGTAATCACGGTTACTGTACGGATGATAATTCCAGAGCCCTGCTGGCCGCTGCCAGACATCACGAGATTACCGGAGATCAGTCCAGCATGGACATGTTGACCGTGTATATCTCCTATCTGCACCATGCCCAGACATCAGACGGGCGCTTCCATAACTTTATGAGCTTCAGTCGCGAGTTTCTGGACGATTACGGTTCTGAGGATTGCTTCGGCCGCGCCATATGGTCCCTGGGGTATGTTCTGTCATCCGATTTGCCGGACAGGGTGCGGCTGCTGGCCTGGCACGTCTTTGATAAGGCTCGGCCCAGGCTGCGAGAACTGACATCGCTGCGCGGCAACGCCTATACGCTGCTGGGCCTGAGTCACTTTGCCGAATCAGAGTGGGCCGATATTAATGTCATCAGAGAGCTAGAGAGAGGCATCGACGTTTTGACAGGCGAATACGCCAGAACGCGCACTCACGAGTGGAGATGGTTTGAAAACATTATGGCCTACTCCAACGGCCTGCTTCCGTACTGCCTGTTGGCGTCCGGAACCGTCATTGACGACGGCCGAGCCCTGAAGACGGCCTATGAGAGTCTGGATTTTTTGAGCGAGACCACGATACCCGGCGATATGCTGGAGATGGTGGGCTGTAACGGCTGGTATCCTCGCGGCGGCGGCAAGGCCGTCTTTGATCATCAACCGGTGGATGCCATGATGTCCGTGCTGGCCTACTGCGAAGCCTACGACCTTACCGGCGATGCCGCCTACAAACGCCAGGCCGAGATCTCCTTCCAATGGTTCACAGGCAACAACATCCTCTCCGCCACAATGTACGACCCCCGGACAGGCGGCTGCTACGACGGGTTGACGTCTGAGGGGCCCAATCTCAACCAGGGGGCCGAATCCACCGTGGCCTTTGTCATAGCACAACTCAGGATGCTGGAGATGCTGGGGGATGAATACGGGGAGTATCCCATCACAAAATCGCCGGTTGCCAAGGACTGAAAAATGTAGTAATATTTGCAAGGTAATTGAGTGCGCCTTTAGCTCAGTGGATTAGAGCGTCTGACTACGGATCAGAAGGCCGCAGGTTCGAGTCCTGCAAGGCGCGCCACCTTGTAACTATATTGAAACCTGCATCATAAGCAGGTTTCTTTTTTTACTCTCACATTGTAATTATAAAAGCAAGCTATCAAGCTGTCAAATTGTGTGACGGTTAGTGTGAATGGCAAGCGTTTTTTGCTTATGGTCATGATAAGCAAAAAGTAATTCAGCTTTCAACTCTTTACTCAAATAGTTATGGCATTTTTGTTTTCAGGCAAATGCAGGATATTGGTAAGGCATGAAGATATAACAAAAAACACGGTTTTTTTTCTCTAAAATTACCCGGTAAGGTGTTTATACCTTTTGCCTTAGATAGGGTCTACTTAATACGCTATTTGTGTATTAAATCGGGGTTAAAATTGAAGCTGGAGGGATGACTCTTCCGTCATGTGTAAATCACATTACCATGTAAGGACAAGGAGCATTGATAAGATGAAGTTGTTTAAAACAAATCCTGTATCGAGATATTTAACGCTTTAGCTATCTTCTCAATGTTTCTTAAAGTTATATTCTTTTCTCCCCGCTCAATCATACCGATATATGTTCGATGTAAGCCCGCTCTCTCGGCAAGCTCTTCCTGAGATATGCCAAGCTTTAAACGTTCTTCACGAATACGTTTGCCAAATTTAATGATGATATCTTCTTTCATAACCTGCCCATACGATTGCTAAATTGCATACTGGAAGTATATGAGCTTGCTAACTATGGTTCTACATACTATAATTAGCATTAAGTTTAATGCTGCTAAGACTTGCCGGAGTACAAGTAAGAGTGTTATGCTGGTAAGAGAGCAAGCATTAACAAGCTCGCCCTGATGATTATCTGCGTTTCGTTTATCAATATGATATAATAATGGTTAACTTGCTCT
>JAQVUQ010000548.1 GCA_028699365.1 bacterium
GGACGCTGGCCAAGGTCTCGGAGAGGGAGATGCTGGGGCATTTGCATGAAAAGCCGAGAAAGGCCATGAGTGCCGTGGTGGGTGACATCGAGGTCTACCTCCCGCTGGAAGGTCTGATAGACCTCGGCAAGGAGAAGGAGCGGCTGACCAGGGAACTTGAATCGGCACAGATTGAAATCGCCAAGGTGGAGAAGAAACTTCTGAACAGCGAATTCATGCAGAAGGCGCCTCAGGAAGTCGTTCAACGTGAAAAGACCAAGAAGATGGAGTTGCAACAGCGTCGCATCAGGCTGCAGCAGCGTCTGGAAGATGTGTCGTGATTGCCGGCCATGTGACCATGGCCGGCAATCAGTCTGAAGCTTTTAAGTCTGAAGACTGAAGTAGAACGCTCAGGTGTAAACCGGTAGACTTCAGCCTTAATGTCGGATACAAGCAGGGCTTGCATGGGAATCCTGAAACCAACAACCAACAACCAACAACCAACAACTGTGCCCTGCGGGTCCAGTTACGAACATGTCCTGTCCGTGCTCAATGAGAGCCATAATCGCCGGATCAAGCCGGGGCTGTTGCGTATCACGTCTCTGCTGTCGGCCATGGGAAATCCGCACCGTGATTTCCCTGCCATTCATATCGCCGGCACAAACGGTAAGGGTTCCGTAGCTGCCGTGCTGTCTGCCATGCTGACGTCCGGGGGCTTGAAAACAGGCCTCTATACATCACCACATCTTCAGGATTACCGGGAGAGAATGCGCCTGAACGGCAATCCGATCACTCGCCGGGAACTGGTGGGAATATTCAAATCACTTCCGGCTCAGGCTGAGGGTGAGATATCCGACAACATACCTACTCCTTATGAACTGGGCACTGCCCTGGCCTTTACCTGGTTCAGCCGCCTGGGTGTCGACATAGCCGTGGTGGAAACGGGTATGGGCGGAAGATGGGATGCCACCAACGTGCTGGAAAATGTCGTCGTCTCCATCATCACCAACATATCTTACGATCACTGCGATTATCTGGGTAACGACCTGGCCTCCATAGCCTCTGAAAAAGCCGGCATCATCAAGAACGGAACGCCTGTTCTGACAGGTGCCTCCGGGCCTGCTTACGAGGTGATCTCCTCCGCAGCCGCGGCAGCCGGCAGCCCGATTTACGCCTGTGGACGGGAGATAACCTGGGAGCACGGCTCCGGCGATACGGCCGGTGCCGCACAGCTTACGGATGTCGGATTTGAGGACCGTCTTATCAAGAATCTGCCTCAGCGCCTGCCCGGATGCCATCAGGAGATGAATCTGGCCCTGGCGGTATCGGCCGCCTGCCTTTTGCCTGACCGTTTTCGTCCCGATGAGGAGACCATGCGCAAGGGGCTGTCCAGTGCCGATTGGCCGGGACGTTTGGAACTCTTCCCAGGCACACCTTCGTTTCTACTGGATGGTGCTCACAACCCTGACGGTATGGAGGCCCTTTGCACCTACCTTGATACACTTTCAAATCGTTATCCGCGTCTGGTAGCGGTGACGGGCATACTGGCCGATAAAGACGCGACGACCATGATCGGCCGGCTGTCGCAATCCGTTTCCGCTTCGTATTTCATCTCGCCGGCCAGCGACAGGTCGCTGACTGCTAGTGATATGGCAGATATGTGGCCTCGTTCCGGTGAAGCTGAAGCCTGCAAAGATTTGCCGGAAGCCATGCGTCTGGCTGCAGCCGACGCCGGCAAAGACGGCCTGGTCTGCGTAGCCGGTTCGCTTTATCTGGCGGGAGAAGCCCGTACGCTTCTGGGAGGTGGCGAAAGATGCCGCTATTATCCGTGAAAAGCCGGCAGATGCTCTGGTTATCGGTATCACTGGTGTGCGGATTGGTCTTTGGTGCCTTTCTTTTGCCGGCGCTGCTGACTCACAAGACCGCTGATACCGTGCAGGAGATGACCATAATACAGCCGCCCGTTCCCGTGGCGCCGTCTAAGGACAGCACGCTCTTAAAGGAAACCGAACAGTCGACGCCCGATAGCGAAGCCGCTGAAGAGAGCAGCCCGGAACCTGCAACGGCTGATTCGCCTGCAAGTGTCACAGCGCCTGCAGATGATGGCGTTCAGCCCGTCGCCGTCTCTTCCGCAGACAAGCCAAAAACAGCCTTCTCCATTCAGGTGGGCAGCTTTTCATCACGTGCCAATGCAGATATCATGGCCAATCAGATGAAGGCCAGGGGATATAAAGCTGTGAGCGTGATCCCTGACGGGACGTCGGCCAGAGTGATGGTTGGCAGCTACAGCGACAGGAAAGCAGCCGCTTCGGAAGCCGAAAAGCTGCAGCAGTCCGGCTGCCCGGCCTTTGTCAAATCCAAATAAGCAATAATACCCCCTATATGGCAGATTAGAACATGAAAAACTTTTTGTCTCCTGCTATCATTTGAATGTAGTGTTCAAAGTTCAACGTTCAGAAGTTCAGAGTTTCCAGGTCGGTTGCTTAAGCCTTTTGCTTGATAACGTTGAACAGCGAACTTTTAACTTGGAACTTAGCTTACATGGAGGCATAAAGCAATGGGAAAGCAGATAGTACTGGATGCCATGAAGGGCATGAAGACGGATCGTTCGCC
>JAQVUQ010000062.1 GCA_028699365.1 bacterium
CTCCGCATTGTCGACTCCGTAACCCAGATTGCCCACGTATAATTTTTTTGCCATAAAAATTTCTCCTTTATCAGACTTGTAAATTGCCTTCGTGTATAGTGTCCCCAAAGTCTTTCGGTTTATTCTTTACCCTCATGCAGCCCATCTGAAACGAAAATCACATCAGGCGCCGTTATCGGCAGCAGTTTAACGCTGATGAATGTCGGCGGTACACTGTTTGCAGCATATAGATCGTGTTATAATAGATAAGCGGGTGCTTCCGGCTGAAGTAACCTTAAATACGACACACAGGCAAGGCCCGTTTGATTTGAGGCAAAATGGGGTAATTACCATTTGGCACGGCAGATGCGTTCATCCGGCGAGAGATCACCGGCAAAATCGCATCTAAGCAAAGATAGTGTAAAAGGAGATATGCAGATGGGTAAGAGAATATACGTGGGGAATATCAGTTACAGCACGGATAACGATGATCTTAAGCAACTCTTTGAGCAGTACGGCACCGTCGAGAGTGCGGAAGTTATCATGGACAGGACCACGGGAAGAAGCAAAGGCTTCGGTTTTGTGGAGATGGGCACCGACGATGCGGCTAGAGCTGCTATAGATAACCTCAACGGCAAGGAGATAGGCGGACGCTCCCTGACGGTCAACGAGGCCAAGCCGCGTGAACTCAGGGGAGAGCGCGACTAAATTCCCACCGGCGTATGCTCCTATGAAAAGACAGGGTCCTGGACGTAAGCGTCGCCCGGAGGCAGTTCCGAGAATACGACATCAGGATACTTCTTCTCCACGAAACGGAGGTCGTAGCCTTTTTTGAAGAGGGCCACGGCACGTTCCTGATCGTCCAGCACCACTTTGGCACTGCCGCTGCCTGATATCTCGTCGACATGCTCCTTGTCCATCCATCTGGCAATGGTATAGGGGTGGTGCTCCACGGATACCTTGGCGGAGTATTCGGACTCCAGGCGGCTGACGAAGACCTCAAACTGCAGTTGCCCTACGGCGCCGAGAATTGGGTCGTGGACTCCCCGCAGGGGATAATAGACCTGGACCACGCCTTCTTCCGATAACTGCTGAAGGCCCTTGTGGAAGCCTTTGTACATGGTGGGATCATGCGGCCTGACAGTGGCAAAGCACTCCGGCGCAAAGCGGGGGAACGGCGGCAGTGACAGGTCGCCTCTCTCGCAGAGGGCATCGCCTATCCTGAACGTTCCAGGATTTATCAAGCCTATTATATCGCCCGGCCAGGCCTCGTCTATGACCGCCCGTTCCTGAGCGAAGAATGTATGAGGGCTGGAGAGTCTTATCACCTTGCCGGTGCGCAACTGCTTGACCATCATGCCGCGTTCGAAGCGGCCGGAGCAGATGCGCACAAAGGCTATCCTGTCGCGATGCCGTTGATTCATATTGGCCTGAACCTTGAAAACAAAACCGGTGAATCTGTCCTCGTCGGCTCTGATGCGGATATCTCCGCCCTCTCCCGGCAGGGGAGAGAGATCGATGAAATGCTCCAGAAAACGCTCCACTCCAAAGTTGGTCAGAGCGCTGCCGAAAAACACCGGCGTCATCTTTCCCTCCAGGAAGGTATCCCGGTCGAACGGTTTGACGACCTCCTCAAGGATCTCCATTTCTTCCATAAACCTGTCATGCTTGTCAGGCCCTATAAGCTCTCTTATGGCCGGATCATCGGCGTTGCCTTCGATAACCGGGGCTTTGTGCTGATTGTGCGTGGTGCGCTGGTAAAGGTATATGCGCTTCTTTGTCCGGTCGTAGACCCCGGTGAACTCGTCGCCCGAACCTATAGGCCAGTTCACGGGTACGGCTGCAATGCCCAGTATCTCTTCCACCTCGTCCAGCAGCGACAGCGGGTCCCTGCCGGGCCGGTCCATCTTGTTGATGAAAGTGGCGATGGGGATGTTTCTGCGGCGGCAGACGCGAAAGAGTTTCCTGGTCTGGTCTTCCACACCCTTGGCGGCATCCAGCAGCATGACGGCGCTGTCGGCAGCGGTCAGCGTGCGGTACGTATCTTCGCTGAAATCGCGATGGCCCGGTGTGTCCAGCAGATTGAGGCAATAACCGTTGTATTCAAACTGCAGCGCAGCCGAGGTTACGGAGATGCCGCGCTCCTGCTCCAGATCCATCCAGTCCGAGGTGGCCTTGTTCTGATCCCGCCTGGCTCTGACGGAGCCTGCCAGACGTATGGCTCCACCGTACAGCAGCAGCTTTTCGGTGAAGGTTGTTTTACCGGCATCCGGATGCGAGATAATGGCGAAAGTCCGCCTTCTCTCCGCTTCGGTTTTAATTGTCTTTGACAGATCCATTATAATATCTACTCCGATCATTACTTAAGGCACACGGGCCATATTATACCTGATAAAGCCCGGACAGACAATTGCGATTTGACAGATGCGGTTGTTTTTGATAAAACAACAAGGGTGTGTTTAATGCACCGACGAACAATAATTCACTGAGGGGGCAAGAACATGTCATTAGTTCCTATGCGGATCCTGTTGGATCATGCCGCGGAGAACGGCTACGGTGTGGCCGCATTCAACGTCAACAACATGGAGCAAATACAGGCCATTATGGCGGCGGCCGAGGAGACGGAATCTCCGGTAATCGTCCAGGCATCAAGAGGCGCCAGGAAGTATACCAATGATGCTTACCTTCGTCACCTGATGCTGGCGGCGGCCGAGCTTCATCCCAACATTCCCATATCAATGCACCAGGATCACGGCAACTCGCCCGAGACCTGCCGGAGTGCCATAGAGCAGGGTTTCAACTCCGTCATGATGGACGGTTCCTTGTCTGCCGACGGAAAATCACCATCCACCTATGAGTATAACGTCCAGGTAACCAAGGAAGTCGTGGACGCCGCTCACGCCAGGGGCGTTACGGTTGAAGGCGAGATCGGCACGCTTGGCGGCATTGAGGACGGCCATGGCGCCGGACTCAGCAGCGAGGAAGCGCTGAAGCACCTTACCGATCCCGCTCAGGCAGAGCGCTTTGTGGCCGACACGGGCGTGGATGCTCTGGCAGTGGCTATCGGAACCAGCCACGGCGCGTATAAGTTTACCCGCAAGCCTACGGGCGATGTCCTGGTGATGAGCGTTATCGAGGAGATACACAAGCGCCTTCCCAACACCCATCTCGTCATGCACGGTTCTTCCAGCGTGCCGCAGGAACTGCTTGACATCATCAGGATGTACGGCGGATACATGAAAGAAACCTACGGTGTGCCGGTAGAAGAGATACAGCGCGGCATAAAGCACGGCGTGCGCAAGATTAACGTGGATACCGACAACAGGCTGGCCATAACCGGCGCCATTCGCAAGGTTTTTACCTGTAATCCTACTAAATTCGATCCGCGTGATTATCTGTCACCCGCCAGGGATGCCATGAAGCAGGTCTGCATCGATCGTATGGTAGCTTTCGGCCAGGCCGGACATGCGAGTAAGGTAAAGCAGGTAAGCATGAAGGATATGATTACCTATTACATGGGTAAATAGTTCGGTTCATCGCAGGACATACTGCAACTGAACAGCTTATGAGAGCCTTCCGGAAACGGAAGGCTCTCAATGTTTAAAAAAAGGAATTGTTGTCCTGTTAGGTGAATAAAGATAAGAGTAAAGTAACGGCTTCCGTTTCCGTAAATCCTACCGGAGGTAAACAACTATGTTAATGCTGGAAGATATAGCTGAGCAGCCGCAGGTATTGAATCGCATCCTTGAGGATGAACTCTCAAATATCATCTCTATCGGCCAGGCGGCACGAGAGCGCGGCACCTGCCTTGTCATGGCCGTGGGACGAGGTTCCTCCAGTAATGTGGCCATGTCTTCAAAATATATCTTTGAGACCATTGCCTCTGTTCCCGCAACGGTTATTTCGCCGACCATATTTACTGCGTATCATGCCAAACTCGATCTTTCCCGGGCTGTTGTCATAGGCATCTCGCGCTCCGGAGAAACATATGAGACGCGGGAGGTCTTGAGAATAGCCAGAGAGTTGGGAGCACTGACCATTGCCATAACGGAAGAGCCGCAATCGCCGCTGGGGATTACGGCAGACCATTGTATCAATACCCGGGCAGGAGTGGAAAAAGCCATATCATCCACCAAGACTTATACGGCTCAAATGGCCATTCTATATCTGCTGGCAGCCGTTATGTCAGAGGACAGAGAAACCATCACTGCCTTGAGGCTCATCCCCGATTTGATGACTTCCGCTCTCACCCTGTCGGATAGCATGTGCGAGCTGGTGAAGCCGTACCGCTATATGACCAGATGCGTAGTGCTGGGCAACGGCTTCAATTACGCCACCGCCATGGAGACGGCTCTTAAGCTGGAGGAGATCTGTCATGTCTCGGCCTTGTCACATTCGTCTGCCGAGTTTGCGCATGCCGCCATATCCCTGGTGGGAGAGGGGTATCCGGTTATGCTCTTTGTTCCCGGCGGCCCTACGTACAACAACATGCTGAGGTTGACCAGAGAGTTGCAGCGTGAAATGGGAGCGGAGACTATCGTCATATCGGACCGGAAAGAGGTCCTGGAGATTGCGGATACGGCCCTGGTCTTACCGGAGCCGGTAAAGGAGATGTTCTCCCCGCTGGTCTTCATGGTGGTAGGACAATTGTTTGCTTACAATCTGACGATGCAGAAAGGCCTCAACCCGGACAGACCAAGAGGACGTCGCAAGATAGTACGCTAACTTTGCTTGTTAATGCTGCTCAACGTTTCCATAAAGCGTTCGGAATGAAGCTGTTGGTTGTCGGCTGCCTCCTTGAAGGCATTGACGGCATCGATGTTGTTCTCTTCCAGCGCTTTTTCTATAAAATCCGGATACTTGTTGATATACTCTGCCGCTTCGCCGTAAATGGCGGATTGCAGATTGTCTTCCGTTTTGCTGACCCCCTGTATCAGTTCCAGGTCTCGTTGAGCATGGCCGAGTTCATCCATGGCCGCATTCTCAAATATCTCGGCTACGTCTTCACGTCCCTCTTCTCTGGCCTTACGAGCGAAGGTGAGATACCTGACACTGGCCTGAGATTCGTCGGCAAACGCCTCCTTGAGATCGTCTATGGTAGACATGTGATATGCCCTCCTTCTTTTCTTTATATCTTTATACCCGCCTGTATGCGGCAGTAAACGGTGTCATAAGCCGTGCAGCCTGCCGTATATCCGTCACGGCAGGCTGCATATGCTTGTTACAGACGGTATTTTCTAAGGCGTCATTGTAGCTTGCATCATCGGCGCCATACGCCCCCGGTTGGTCATTACATACTCTTCATGATCCATTGCATTGCTCGGTATGGTGGCCGACAATACCATAACGTCGGAGGGACCGGGGTCGTTATCGGGAACAGGTTCAACCGTTATGGCTGTCATTTGCCCCTGCAGGTTGAGCGGGAAGGTCATCCCCGCCGGTGCGTTCATCAGGAAGTCTTCACCGGGGAAGGGCGGACCTGCCATAGTTCCGCTGTATTGTGCCGACATGTCGGCCCCCACAACGTAGCCGGTATAGGCGTGATTGAACTTGCCGGTAGACAGAGGCCGGTTGTTCACCATGACCCATCCTTCATACTGCCATCCTGACGGCAGCCCGGGCAGCCAGAGGCCGGATGCCGCCGTAGTCATGTCCATGCTGCGCTTTATGAACCATATGCCGCTCAATTCGTTGGTGTCAGGACCGTTGGTCGGTGTGGCCAGGATATATTTGCTGGCTGCCGTACTGAAATCGGCTCCCATATTCAGCATGGCCGTACCGTTACGAACCTTGCCCTGAAGCACGATCATAGAGGCAGGCATATTGGTGCCCTGATTATCGGCTGTCACCAGCATCATATCGCCGTTATTGACGGGGAAGGGGGTGGAGATGCTGGTGATCCTGTTGCCGTTCATGTCCCACATCGTCTGATCGGTTTCCCTGACGTTGAAGCTGGTCACACTCATGGGAACACCGCTGCTGTTTACTATCCAGGCCTGATAGTTGCCCTGATCCAGATGAGACATGTGCATCGGCGTCATTCTGACGGTATGCGCGGACGCCGTGCCGGCCAGAAACAGCATCGTTACAACTGCGATTACAAGAATGCGAGTTTTCAAATATTTCACCTCCTCACAACAAGTTTTATGCAGTATTACCCTGATTAAATATCGCTAAACATGACCTGTTTACCTGTTTGACACGTCTGCAAGGCAATGCTATGATTGCGATAACACAAAAGCCGTAAAAGTAACACCATAGCGGAGGCACTGGATGCATATACCCGACGGTTATATGAGCCCGCAGACATGCGCAGCTACATATGCGATTATGATCCCTGTTTGGGCTGCCGCAGCCAGGTTTGCCCGGCGTGGTCTCAGGACCGGCCGGATCCCTTTGCTGGCGATGGGTGCCGCGTTCTCCTTTGTAATAATGCTCTTCAATATACCGATTCCGGGTGGATCAACCGGACATGCCGTCGGAGCCGTGATCCTGGCAATACTGGTAGGTCCCTGGGCTGCTTGCATCGCTCTTTCGTGTGTGCTGGCCGTACAGGCCTTGTTCTTCGGTGATGGAGGAGTATTGGCCTTTGCCTCCAATTGCTTTAACATGGCGTTCATCATGCCTTTTACAGGCTATGCGGTTTACCGGTTGATCGCCTGGAGGTCTGCACCGCAATCCCGGCGTCATCTCCTGGGAGCGGCGCTGGGTGGCTACGTGGGTATAACCCTGGCGGCGCTGACTACCGCAGTTATGTTCGGAATACAGCCATTGCTGGCCCACGATGCCGCCGGGCATGCATTGTATTCTCCATACCCGCTGGAGGTGGCTCTGCCGGCTATGGTCCTGGAGCATCTGCTGCTCTTCGGACCTTTAGAGGCGGTTGTTACCATGCTGGTGATACGGTATATGCAGCGCAACGAACCGGCTTACCTTATCAGTGGCAATCAAAGGCAGCCGACTGAACCGGAGGTTGCGTTATGAAGGAGAAAAACCTGAAACGGTTGTGGATGGGAATAGCCCTGCTGGTACTGCTGGCTCCGCTGGGGCTTCTTTTACCCGCTGCGTTCAATGCCGGCGATGCCTGGGGGGAGTGGGGTTCGGAAGAGATTATCCGGCGGATCGGATATCTGCCCAGGGGTATGATGAAGACCGCCGGCCTGTGGAAAGCCCCTTTCACCGATTATACATTGACCGGCAACAGCGCCGGCAGTAACATCAAGGGCTCTCTGGAGTATATCTTCTCCGGTCTGCTGGGAGCAGGAGCCGTCGCCTTACTGAGCTACATGCTAGGCAGATGGCTTGCGCGCAAAGAGAACGGAGAGAGCTGATATGTCCGGTAGAACGAGGCACGATCCCGTCTCCCGGGGATTGGCGGCGATAGAAGGGGTTACCGTCAGGCTGGCACAGGAGTCCGACAGGGCGGCGGTGGAGCCCAGATGCGCCGTTATCTCGCTGATCTGGCTTATTCTGACGGCAACCCTGATACACTCTCCACTGAAGCTGTTACTCATGGGTGTTCTGTTGTTGGCGGCTGCGGGTGTTCTCAGAGCCGATCTCCGCTATCTCGCACCGGTCTGGAGGGCAGCCGCGATTGTTGCCGCTTTGCTGGCCTTTCCATCCATATTCAATTTAATCACACCCGGAAGCGACCTGATGCGGATCATCGACATACCGGCCGGCTGGCGCAGCCTGCATCCCAATCTGACTGTATTGACAGTAACGGCCGAGGGGCTGACGGTGGCTTCCAGGTTCTTTCTACGGGTCATTGTCTGTCTGATAACATCAGGCATCATACTCTCGTTGCAGACTCCCCGGAAGTTGATGGCCGGATTGCGAGGCCTGGGAGTTCCGGCACTCTTCATATCCGTCATGGCTCTCATGTACCGTTATCTTATCGTGCTTCTTCGCTATGCGGCGGAGCTGCACCGGGCCAGGTTGAGCCGGTCTCCCGCCAGAGGCGGCATCGTATCCGACGGCAAATGGGCCTCCGTCTCTATGGGGATAATGTTCAAGCGCTCTTTCAGGCTGGCTGAGGATATGCACATGGCCATGCTTTCCAGAGGGGTCGCGACGGATGAATACAGATTTGTTCCGGCCTCAGCCGGGCCGGTTACCGGGGATTATTTGTTTGTGGGATGTTCTCTGCTCCTGGGAGCGCTGCTCCTGCTGATTTGAAAGGCGGATCAACCTTGCCGGATATGAATATAACGGACGAAAACACGGTTTACCATACATCGGATCTGAGCTTTAAATACGGCGATAAAACGGCTCTGGATTCCGTGTCGGTGCGAATACGCAAGGGTGAGAGAGTGGCTTTGCTGGGAGCCAATGCCAGCGGAAAATCCACGCTGCTGGCGCTGATGGACGGTCTGCTGCTGCCCTCGTCGGGAAGCATAAAGGTTTTTGGGCGTGAACTGTGCCCGGTATCCCTGAACGATCGCCGTTTTGTCAGGCACTTTCGCAGTCAGGTAGCTATCCTCTTCCAGAATCCCGATGTACAGCTCTTCTCCGATACCGTCCGCGATGAACTGGCTTTCGTGCCTCTGCAATTGGGTCTGTCCTGGCCGGAGGTAAGGGAGGTTTCCCGGAGCGCAGCGGAGATTGCCGGCATTACCGATCTTATGGACAGGCCGCCGCATACGCTGAGCGGCGGGGAGAAGAAGAGAGTGGCGCTGGCTTCCATGCTGACGGCGGACCCGTCCGTAATCCTGCTTGACGAGCCCACCACCGGCATGGATCCCCGCACCCAGCATTGGTTCATCGAATTGATGGAGGAATTCGCCGCCGGCGGCAGGACCATTATCGTCTCCACCCATGATCTGGCTTTGCTGCCGGAACTTGCCGACAGAGCGCTGGTGCTTGGCGAGGATCATCGCATAGCCGCCGATGCCGACGCAGCCGGTATACTGGCCGACCTGGATCTTCTGCTGTCCGTGAACCTCATACACGAGCATACCCATCGCCACGGCATGCTGAAGCATACCCACCCGCATCTTCATGCCATGCCGTACCACAGTCATTAATGTTTGCATATCACGCCATACCTTAGTAAAATATAAGTGTTTGCATCCTTGTATGCCGGGTATATGTCGTAAGAGCTGACATACGCTTCTTTGGAAGTCCTCTGTCGGCAAGGAGAGTTGCTTGTCGCTGGCAAAGGTAAAAAGCAGTACGGTTATCGGCGTCAACGCCCACTTCATTGAAGTGGAGGTCGATGTTGCTTCCGGCCTGCCATCGTTCACTATCGTCGGCTTGCCGGATACCGCCGTGCAGGAGGCCAAAGAGCGGGTGCGGGCGGCCATTCGCAACACCGGTTTCGAATTCCCCCTGGGCAGAATAACCGTCAATCTGGCTCCGGCCGATATCCGTAAGGAAGGTCCGGCCTTCGATCTGCCGATAGCTGTAGGTATACTGGCAGCCGCCGGAGTGGTGCAATTGGACGGAGAGATGACCGGGGCCGTATATATGGGTGAGCTTTCCCTGGACGGCAAGCTGCGTCCCGTGACCGGCGTCATGCCCACCGCACTGGATTTGCGCAGCGCCGAGCATCCCCTTCTGGTGGTGCCGTGGGATAATTACGGCGAAGCCGCCATCGTCGATGATGTGGAAGCCTGGCCGTGCCGCAGCCTTCACGAAGTGGCGGCTCTGGCAAACGGGCACTTCTTTCCTGAAAAGCCTGTCATCGATGCTGAGAACTATGAAGATGCCCTCACCGGTGAGGATTTCTCAGACGTAAAGGGACAGGATGCCGCCAAGAGAGCCCTGGAAATAGCGGCGGCCGGCGGCCACAACGTTCTGATGATAGGCCCGCCCGGCTCCGGCAAGACGATGCTGGCCAAGCGTATCCCCGGCATCCTGCCGCCGATGAGCCAGTCCGAGGCGCTGGAAGTAACCAGAATATACAGCGTCAGAGGATTGATGACGGGCAATGCCTCACTCATGAACAGGCGGAGCTTCCGCAGTCCCCATCACACTATATCCAATGTAGCACTTATCGGGGGAGGATCTTATCCTCTTCCCGGAGAGGTCAGCCTGGCCCATAACGGCGTGCTCTTTCTGGACGAATTGCCGGAGTTCAAACGGGACGTTCTGGAAGTTCTGCGCCAGCCGCTGGAGGAGGGCGCCGTCACCATAGGCAGGGTGGCCGGGACAATAAGCTACCCAGCCCAGTTCATGCTGGTGGCTGCCTTAAATCCGTGCAAGTGCGGGTACCATGGAGATCATTCGCGTACCTGCTCCTGTACCCCCGCCCAGGTGAATCAGTACCTGGGGCGCATCTCCGGCCCGTTGCTGGATCGCATAGACATGCACATCGAGATGCCCAGGATCAGCGAGGAGCAGCTCATGGGACGTCCTGATGGCGAACCGAGCCTGTCCGTGCGGGAGAGGGTCTGCCGGGCCAGGGCGGTGCA
>JAQVUQ010000549.1 GCA_028699365.1 bacterium
AATACTTCTCCGTCTTTGGGAATGCTGCCGGCTATATGGCTGAATACGGGCATGTGCAACGCCAATAGCGAGCAACCGTACTCTGCCATCTCTACCAGTATGTCATCAGTTAGATATAGGGGCCGGGAGTGCCCGTACCAGTGATAGATCCGCTGGCCGCGCACCCGGTTCGGCCTGTTATCAAGCCCAGTCAGAGTCAGGCACCACCGGTTTGTATAGCGCCATCCTCCGGGGAAATCGGATCTGCTTCCGATCAGCCAGCCCAGATAGCGATAGCCGTTATTTTGCTCGCAAACCTTTTGACAGATGCTGCCGTTCATACCTGTCATTACCGATTCCAGAAGGAAGTTAACGCTGTTGGTAACAGGCCTGCCATCGGTAGAAAAATCCACAGACAGTGCTCTGGCAGCGCGTGGCGAATCGGGATCGTTATCGAGGTTGAGCAGCCGGTATGCATGTGAAAAGACGGCTTCCTCATCAAGCGGTATCCCTATGTACAAAGACTCTGCCGCACTTATGTCGGACAAAGCTTCAATGGAAAAGTCGCAGATGACATATCCCCTGGCAAAAACCGTATACTCCGCCTTTAAACGCCACAGAGAATTCGCATATTCCACTTGCAAAAGGCATGAATCACCGTCTTTGCCGGCTATCTCGCATCTGATCACCGGCGGGAGCCAACTGAAGCCGGCATGGCAGCCCTCGGGCAAAAGCCGGTTCCAGTTCAGGCCATCGAAAGCCTCCACGCATTCCAGCCTTCCGTTAAGACGGTTCCAGCCAAACCGGTAATTCCACCCGGACACCAGGATCTCCTGCTGCGTCTCTCTAATCTCAAAAGTAGAACTCATACGTTATACCGCCTTCCCCCTGCTAAGAATATACCATGTCAGAATAATGGAAGCTGTCAAGCTGCCTGGTATGGGATTCCCCCTAAAGTTAAGAAGGACCATAAGTTTCCACATCGACAAAACAAAAGCCTATTTATGCCAGCCGGTCCAATTGATCTAGCGCTACAGGATAGATAAGTGGACGCCCGTGAATAAAATTGTCTATCTCGTTGACGGCATATCTTCCCACCCGTCTGCCGTTACGGTTAAGGACTCCCGCCATATGCGGTGTCAGGATCACATTAGGCATCCGGCGCAGCGGATGATCTGCTGCCGGCGGTTCGGGATCGGTAACGTCCAGCAGGGCGACAAACCTTCCGGTAGCCAGTTCCTCCGTCAGAGCAGCCTCGTCCACGATGGCCCCCCTGGCGGTGTTAATTAAGACCGCGTTGTCCTTGATGCTCTCGATCAGTTCCCGGGTTACCATGCCTCTGGTGGCAGGAGTATCCGGGGCATTGAGGCTGATATAATCGCACTGTGCAAAGATCTCCTCCAATGTCGCCTTGACTGTCCCCAGACTGGCGGCTTCCTCCTCTGCCAGATACGGATCGTAAACCTTTATCTCTTTCAGTTCGAAGTTTTGCAACAGCTTTATCAGATGACGGCCTACAAAACCAGCTCCCACTATGCCAGCAACGGCGCCGTATATCTCTATGGCGCTGCCGGATTTTTCCGACCTCCAGCCGCCGCTCTCCACGACTGCCATCTGCTCCTTAAGCCGTTTGCCCATCATCAGGATGGCTCCCAGACAGTATTCGGCCACGCCAATGCTGATGGCCGGAGCGGCCGTGGTAACTCGTATCCCCATGGACACAATCTCCTCACCGATAACCGGCTTGACGCTGCCAGCGGCATGGACTATAAGTTTGAGATGCGGAGCCGCGGCCAGCAACTCTCCCTCCAGGCGGGGGCTCTCCCATGAAGTTACCGCTATATCCGCCTTAGCCATCAGCCGATGGGCCTTGGCTTCATCCATGACCGGCACAGCTTCCCAGGCAACCTCCGTAAGAGTTTCCAATTCCGTCACAGTATCCCTGTCAAAAACGAAATCATATACTTTTTCATTGATCAATATTGCACACTTCATATTCAATCTCACTACCCTCTGTATCCTATAGCGCACTGCGTGTTCTATCTGCTCCGCTATAGCATTCTTGTTGGCAATCCCCTAACAAAAAACCTTAGCACAACGCCTCGCGCCGGTGTGCCAAAACCCTGTTCATATAGTCATCCAAGAGTTCTATTTCAAACTCTTCAGCTAACTTAACAGCACTGAACTTCTCCGTTTGGCTGGAGATCAGCACCGAGCCGAGATAGCCGGGATCGGTGATCAAAACCTCCTCTCCATAGGCCTTCTTCAGTTTCTTCAAGCGTTCCCAGTTGTAATCGAGGTGGGCCAGGCAGCAATCCAGGTTGATGATCGCTGTAATACTATCGGTGTAATTGGTCGTCTCAGCCACAGTCTGGCCAAGGGGCGAAATTACAGCACTGGGTAAGCCTGCCACAGCAGACACAAAGTGAGCCCGACAGGAGTAGGCCCAGTAAGACTGCATCAGCCCGCCGTGGTACACAGAGCAGAAGAGTATCAGGTCGGGCCTGCTTTTTACATACTTCAGCCGAAGTTCGTCGAAGTTCAGGTCAAAACAGATGGCGCAGGCCAGACGCCCGAAATCACATTCGATCA
>JAQVUQ010000550.1 GCA_028699365.1 bacterium
CCCACATTATTTTGATTATCTGGAAGCAGTGAAAGCAGAGGAACTCCTGCAAGCAGCAGATGCCTGGCCGGCAGTTGATTTTATCTTTTCCTCACCGCTTTCCCGTGAAGCGATACAATTGCTTGCCGCAGGCAGGAAGAATGTCTTTATCACTCTCTCTTTTCTGGAAGGCGAGGGATTGCTGGAGAAAATAGTGGATGCATACGGTGAGCAGAAAATTATATACGGCAGCAATTACCCGTTTTTCTATATGGAAGCCGGTCTGATGAAATTATGCCATCAAAGGTTCTCAAGATATGCAATAGAACGCATATGCTTCAATAATGCGGATAATGTATTCCATTGGAGGTCAGTCTGACGTGGGTGAGAAAGTGAATATGTGGGGCAGCTTGTCATCCCATGCTTATGGTGCCGACGCAGTCTTTATTCCCGAATACGGCAAGCCGGAAGGGATAGAGTTTATTTTGGTTCTTACCCAGGGTTACCCTTGTTTTAAAACACATCCGGCTCTGGATATATGGCAGGGTTATACAAGGGGCAGGGAACGTTTTGACAGCAACAGAAACATGCGTGTTCTGGCATGGAACAGCGATCCCGATAAGAATTACTGGTCGTTCCTTTATCTGCCGGACAATGACGACGCGTGCCGGATTACAGCAGAATTTGTTACCGCTGAAAACGGCAGATTAGACTTGCGTTTGCGTATGGAGAATTATTCTGAGGATGCCAGGGAATGGCAGTGGGATATATACGCTGCTCCGATTCATACGGATGATCTGCCCGGCCTGGAGCTAAAGGAGAATGCCGGAAGTGACCTGCTATTCTCCTTATGCGGCCTGAACTGGAAGATAACCAGCCCGGAGATGCGTTTTAAAAACATGAAAGTGGTTGATTCAGGCTTCTGGGTCAACTTTCCGGCTAATGTGGATGCGGAAACTCCTCTGGAAGCGGCAAAGCAGCGCCTGAAGATAGTATCAGAACCGGTAACCGTTTTCGCCGGGGAGAGCCGTATCGTTTCTGTTGCCCTGAATTGTGTTTCCAACAACAAAAGCATACCCCGCTCCTTTTGGCCGGAGATTGAGATGGCGTCCGGTCAAGAGCTGCCTTATGCGCACCAATGGTGGGAGATACTGCATAATCGCCATTACGTTCGCTCGTTTAACAGTGATGCAATGACCTGCCGCTTCTTTCCGGCACATCAGTGGGGACGTTTTTACATCTGGGATGCCGGGATGACCATTCTGGGGGCATTGGAAGAGAGCATCTTACTGGCAGAGGAGCAATTGGCAGAGATGCCTGACCCTGCCGTAATGAAAGAGGATGTCTTCAGCGACGTGGGTTCGTTCATTCCCACCTGCATTCTGGCCTGGTGGGAACTGTACTGTCTTACGGGAGATAAAGAGACACTGAGTCGTCATTACGATCACATGAAGCGTCTTTTCCTGGCCTTCTATGCCTGGCCCGATCTGGTGCCGTCCCCTGATCACAACGGCCTGGTAAAAACAAGAGACTACCGCAACGGCATAGATGATCATCCCGCGCGTGTATACTGTGGCGAACGTATTTTTGCCTGGGATTACAAGCAGACATTACCGGTTAACCCCGACCGGCGGTTCAGGCAGGCGCATCAGCCCGGACTGACCTCCCTGGCCGTAAGATACGCCGGAATTCTCAGACTGGCGGCTTATGTTCTGGGGAAAGACCAGGACATGGACTATATGAAAGCTTTGATAGAGAAGTCGGAAAGAAGCCTCAACGAAGACCTCTGGAGCGAGGAACACGGCATCTATGTCTGGAGAACGGAAGAGGATGGCCGGCTTCCGATGTACGGCCTGGACGGATGTTATCCGATGCTGTCCAACTCCGTCCCTCCGGAACGTCTGAAGCGGATAACCGATCATGTTTTTAATCCTGAGGGCATGTGGACGAAATACGGTCTGACGGTGGTGCCGCAAAACAGTCCTTATTATAGAGATAAAGGATACTGGAACGGCGCTGTCTGGGTGCCGCCGCAATGGTTTATGTGGAAGGCTTTTTATAATCACGGGTATATGGACAAGGCTGAAATCATTGCCGATAGATTGCTGGATCTATGGGAGAAGAATCATGCCGAAGATTTATGCTGCTGGGAAAAGTTCGATATCGGCAGCGACGGCAGAGGAGCCGGCAACAGTCGGTTCTCAGGGCTTAGCGCCCCTGTAATCAGCCTGGCGCGGGCACGACGCAGGCCGGGGCGGGTTCAATTCGGCCATGATGTTCTGGCCAGGTATGAGGTTGGCGATAATCAAAACAGTTTTGCAGGCGTTTTTCACAGTCCTTTCGATAATCGGGAGACAGGAATAAGCGTTGTCCTGCAGCCTTTGACCGATTATCGGCTTTGCAGAGAAGGCTCTGAAGATGTCCGGCTGAGAAGTGACCAATGGGGATATTTAGGCTTTACCGTCAATTTAATCGCTGGTGAAAGTGTAAAAGTCAGCGTGAAACCGTAATTACAGAAAATATATGCTGATAAAGGAAGTACAAGATGATGAAGTGTGCGCTACTAATAAATGAAGAGCTATGCAATAAG
>JAQVUQ010000551.1 GCA_028699365.1 bacterium
ATGTTATCCTCCTTGATTTCTCCGCACGGGAAGTCCAAAAAGGAGGATAACATTTTTTTATACCTTACTATGATAGTCAGCTATAGGCTTCCTCTCTCCCTTTTTCCAACAATCTGTACACGCACCCGACATTCAAAAGGGGGAAAAGTCATATGAAACATGGCGAACTCCTGCTGAAGCATTGGGAATTATTAAAACCTCTCTTGATGCTCTTATGCCGTCTTCTGAAATCGCAGCATTATTAAACAGCAAAAGCCTAAAAACCGGTAAAAACCTTCCCTATACGCGTGCCCTGGTCCACGGCATTATTTCAAATCACAACCTGAAGCCTCTCAGCCAAAGAATCGTGGATTCAGGGTTCGTCCCTCAATCCGAGGTAATTCAAAAAACAGGTTTGACAAGGAAAGACTTGAAAAAACTTCGCGACACAGGGCAAATCAATAATTACAGAACTGCCGAGAAATCTCAATATTTTTACAGGATGGAAGATTTTAATGCCTTTACGGCCAGATGAAAGGAGAACCTGTATTATGCGACAATCTCTTTGATAATAGTCTCGCGCATTGCCGGTACCGAGATTTCCGGCACGTCTTCGCGATAGAGCCCGTTCAAGCGCATGCCGATGTGAATATTCTTCAGAATATATTTCTGCGCCTCTTCGATCAGCTCCAGGATATCACCCTCGTAGTCATGGCGATCGATAATATTGGCGCTGGTCGTTCCTCCAAACACGGCGCAACGCAATTGGAGTTTGGGAACTTTGGCAAAGAAGAGCAAGGCAGCGTTAAAAACTCCCTCTGCACCGATCAAACCCAGCTTATCCAGCGCATTCGTGACTGTATCCCAGGCCAGCCCGGCTCTCTCCACAAATCGTTTAATTTTATCACCATCAAGGTCCTCCAGGACAGCCTTACAAAGCTCATTATCCCAGCGAAGGATTTCACGATTCTTGGCCAGGATCAGATTTTCCAGCTCCCTGGCGCTAAGTTGCCGATCTTCATCGGCAACGCGCATGTAAGCCCGGCCATGGGCGAAATACGGAGCTTCCTTACCGCTGAAGACAACCTTGATACACTTCTCGTCATCGACAGTTTTAATCTCCACATGGGGATAGATTTTAGGCTCTATGTGTGCGGCAATGGATTGGGATAGATCACGCAAGGTCTTCTCGTTCGCATCAAATCCCACTGCCCGGCCGTCATTACGCCTGCCGAACCATAACTCACCCCCGCCATGTTTGTTCAGAATAGCAGCGATGGAGATAAGCCCTTCTTTAAGTTCGGCAAGGCTTCTTTTGAATTCAACAATTTCGCTCTCTTTCATGCGCATCCCCTCACAGCCACCCTTTACGCCTGAAATAATAGGCCAGCAGCACGGCAATAACCCCCATGAAGCCAATCACGTAGAAATAGCCGTAGCGCCAGAAGAGTTCCGGCATATAGCGGAAGTTCATGCCGTAAACACTGGAGACGAAGGTCAGGGCGCCAAGGATGGTAGCCATGGAGGTCAGGACCTTCATGATATCGTTGAGGCGGTTGGAGATGGTGGAGAGATAGGCGTCCATGACGCCGCTGACCAGATCACGATGGAGATCCAGTGTATCGGTTATGTGGATGATATGATCGTAGACGTCGCTGAAGTAAATCCGGCTCTTGGAGCTCAGGAAGGTCTCCTCCGTACGGATAAGGCTCATTACCACATCGCGCAGAGGACTGACGGCACGGCGCAGTATCAGCATCTTCTTCTTGGTCTTGAAGATATCATCCATGACATCACGACCCTGGCCGCCAAGAACGCGATCCTCTATATCGTCCATTTTCTCGTCTATCTCGTCGAGTAAGGGGAAGTAATTTTGAAGCATACTGTCCAGAAGCGCGTAGAGAAGATAGGCGACTCCTTCGGCCCGCATCTCACTGTAACGCTCCCAGCGAGCAATGACATGCTCGACAGCGGTAACGCGCTTTTGATGAACGGTGACCAGGTATCGTGGCCCGACAAAAATAGCCAGAGACGTGACACCGATCTCGTCTCCGTTGCGGAAGGCATACTTACTGATGATAAATAGATGATCCTCGTAATCGTCCAGTTTGGGACGCTGTTCTTCGGATTTGGTATCTTCGATAGCCAGAGGATGAAAGCCGAATTCTTCCTGCAGCATAACATAATCGTCTTCGGTTGGGCGAAGAATATCCAGCCAGACAAGATTGCCCTCAATGCTTATCAGATCGCTGATCTCCGATAAGGGCAGATCCTCCCGCAGATTTCCCTGCTTGTCTATAAGGATCAGCTTGTGCATGCTTCCTCTGTTAGGAACTGCGTCCACAGAGCGCAGTTCCTAGTTCAAAGTCCGAAGTCTGAAGTCCGAAGTCTGAAGTCCAAAGTCTGAAGTCCAAAGTCTGAAGTCTGAAGCCTGAAGTCTGAAGCCTGAAGGAATTACGTTCCGGTAGACTTCTTTAGCCTTCTTTCGTCCAGGCTTACTTCTCAGCCTTAATTAAGACCGGCAGTTCGTGCTTGAGCATTCTACTTCCCGTCCTCCGTAGCAGCACATCTTTTAGAATAAAAGATATT
>JAQVUQ010000552.1 GCA_028699365.1 bacterium
TTTTGATGGGCCTACTTAATATTATGCGACATACCAGCGCCTTTGTCCTGGTTTTTTAGCCATTCTGTTGCTGCTTTTCTCCCACAGGTTACCCGGCCATTTGCTGCCTCCAATGGTTACTCGGACGGACTCCTAGTGCTGCAATCAATGCCGGTATGGCAACTTCTCCAATCCTGGCCAGAGCTCTGGAAGCCGCATAACACACATTTACATCACTATCCGCCAATGCACCGATCAAATCAGGTATAGCCTTGGCAACATCAATCCCTAGCAGGCCTAAACCACGAGCGCAATTCGCACGAATTTTGGCATCATCATTCTTCAATTCTGTAAGAAACAACCCCATACACTGAGATGAAATATCCTGTACATCTTTTATGTACGACATCATTGTTTCGTCATAGCTGATATCTCTTAATTTCTCACGCAAAATAGATAGACGTTTATCCGTTTCGCCAGCAGATTCGACATCTGATGAAGCATCCTCGCATATGCTTATCGGATAGCCCCCATCAGAGGGGATTGCAAGTAAACCGTAGCTATCGCTGAAAGCCATGACGCCACCGGGAATACATCCGTTATTGGCTACTCTGAATAGACGAGCCTCCTCACCTTTAAAAGTAGAGAATTCCAGAAAAATACGACGGCCTAAAACATATAATTTGTCTTTAACTATGAACAATCTGCGGGTGGTGTAATCTCCACCAAGTTCTTTATCCATATCATACTCTATCCGTTCTGCATTATCAGGCTCAGACAGACTTCCCTTGTTGATAAAGCACTTACCGTTAACGCTATGAGAGAGCCAGTAATCGGGATCGCCGATGGTGTTCTTGTATCCCGATATATCTATTATCTGCTCGTTATCATTGAGTCTTCTTTCAATTGCAGGTTTGACAGGGTCATAATTACCATGATCCTCTGCCGCAATATCAACAGTTTTTATGCCGTCATCAGCTACGGTAAGTTTAGCTGTCCATGTCCTGCCGACTCCGTATTTTGCTATTCTGCCGTTGACAAAGAAAACACCTGGAGCAATTACTTTTACTGTTGCACGATCCATAGGCGGCAGGCCGTCTTTTTCATCAAACCGCCATGTACGGCCGTTCTGCAAATCAATAACCCTCAGGAACGGCTTTTGTCCATAGACAGGCAGAATCAGATACCTGTTATCACAGAACAAATCACTGAGGGGATGCAATCGCTTAAAGACAACCGGCTTGATCCCTTTAATGCCGGGCAACTCTATTGCTTGCCCAAGACTGCAAGACGATACCTCATAATTCTCAAGCTTCACTACTTTCAAAACAATATCATCGGCCAATGTAACTGCCAAGACATACTTTCCATCACTACAAACACCTTGTAACTTCTCTTGGCCGTTGAAGCCTTTGCAGCCGTAGCCATATAGCAGCCGTAATTTGTTCTTCTCCTTCATTGCAAAAATGCTTTCTGTGTTCCATGCGAGTTCAACTCCGTTATGAAAGGATGCCCACCCCTCCAAGCGCGGCTTATTGAAAAACAGTTTATTATCAGGCCCCTCAAAGGTCAGCTTGTTGCCCATATCAATGAGCTTAACTACTTGCGCATTTCGGGGTCTAGCATAAGGTATCGATGGCATATATACTTTAGGAATAACTCTGGGCGCTTTAGTCTCAAAGTACTGCTGGCACATTTCCTCTGCCACCATCTGGGCATCCCTGCTTTCAAAATTAGCCAACTCCTCCAGGAAGCTGCGGAGATAGAAAACTGCCGTTTCCCGGTTATCCACCTCTGCCGTTGCAAACTCTGGATACCAAGACAACTCAGCGTTACCCGTCATGCTTATTCCACCCAGGGTATGCCATTGAGAACGGCTTTTGGATAATAAATATCTTCTTGCATCACGAGAATATTGCATGTCCTGCATTATCTGCAAAACCTTGCCATAACGCTCTCTTAATGTCTCATCCTCTGCATATATCTTGTCCAGGCTGCAGAAAACATCCCAGTTCACATGTCCCTGTGATGCCTGACGGCTGAGCAAACCGTATAAGAGCTTGAATTTCCTGTGCTGATATTCGTTATTCTTATCCTTTACTGCATCAGGGATATTCTTTTTATCTCTGTATCCGCTCAACTCAGCATAGCTGAAACCGTGCATAAAACCTCTTCCCAGATCCGGTGTGAGATCCTCGTCACTACCGGTATGATTTATTATATATGCATAGCATTCAAAAGCGCGGGCATACAATTGTGCCGCCATATCCCTGCGGTATCTCATCATGGATATTGAAAGCTCCATTATCTCCCATATAATTCCCTTCTGATCCGGCTTCAGCAAGAGACTGGCTTCATACAGCGCCAATGCCTCATCCCAATTGCCTATACGCCGGAACTCCTGTCCCCTCTCCGCCAACTGCCCGGCTTCAAGAACTGTATCAGAAGATGCTTTTCCCGTAACACCGCTAGTTGTCCTAATCAACTTAGTAATCTGATCGGATATATATCCAGCCGTCTCCTCAGGCGTCATCATCTGAGAATTAATACCCTTTAGTTCCTTATCCCCTCTCTTCAGTGTTAACGCTA
>JAQVUQ010000553.1 GCA_028699365.1 bacterium
GAAGCGGAAAGTATCATGAAGCATCTGGGAGAACTCCTCCTAAGCCTTGCCAAAAGAAAGGCGGACGAACTCTCGGGAACGGTGCATCCCGAGGATGATATTGCCCTGCTGGTAGAACAGATCAAAGCCATAATAAAGCATTCGCTTTACTCAGGTGACAGCCTGCAATCGCATCTCTCCTCCATACCGTTATCTTACCGGCAAATCTCCCGCATCTTTGAAAGAGCGACCGGAGAGACACCCAAGCAGTATCATCTGCATTGCCGGCTGCAGGAGGCTGAGCGATTGTTGCGTGATACGGAACTGCCGATAACCGTCATAGCGATGGATCTGGGCTTCAATTCCTCACAATACTTTTCCAACCAGTTCGGCAGGCTGAAAGGCAGGACGCCGAGAGAGTTCCGGCACGCGCACTAAAACCCTCCCGGCGTCGCCGACATTACACGCAGGACATAAAATCAGCGATTCTCATAATAATCAGCAAGCCGATAATCAGTGTCAGCAGGATCAGACCTATTATCGTCGGAGTGCTCACGGATTGCATAGTGTTACACCTCTTCCGTTGCAATCTGTACCGGCGCTTCCACCGGCAGAGGCTCGTCCTCAAGGCTGACGGCATACCAGTTGACTTTACGGGTTACATACATAACGGTCCCCAGAACGGCAAACAGTAACAGGCTGCCGGTCAGCAGAGCGTAATCCTCAAGCTGCAACAGAATATAGAGAAATCCGTAGAGGGCCGCCAGCAGGCAGCCTATGGTCAGAGAAGCGCTCCTGCCGATGATCCATCCGGAATATATCGCCGTCAGCAATACTACTGCACCGCCTGCCATCACATAGGCAAGTCCGAAATTGAACTGCTCAAACAGCGAAGGGAACATCACATAGAAGAGGCAAAGAGCAAA
Organism: bacterium; assembly: GCA_028699365.1. GTDB lineage: Bacteria > UBP13 > UBA5359 > UBA5359 > UBA5359 > UBA5359. The sequence goes on from JAQVUQ010000553.1 coordinate 906, forward strand.
GCCCACCAGCAGATACTGGATGGGATGCAGCCTTCTGCGGCTCATGATCTCTGTGACGAAAAAGACGGCAAAGGTCAGCAGAATGAAGAGCATGGCGTATTTGGTAGCCCTGTCGGCCTTCTGATAATGATCCAGAGGGCTGAAGAGCTTGACGCCGAAGGCCGAATCATCCAGCTTGTAGGTGTTTCCCCGCCAATACTGCGGATAGCTGCGGTTGAGATGAAGCACCTTCCAGGAAGCTTTGAAGCCGTTATCCGAGATCTCTCTGCTCTCGGGCAAAAAGGCACCGTCAAAACTGGGGCTGGCCCATTTGGAAGATAGTTTCACGTTAGTTGTCTTTCCCACAGGTAGCAGTGCCAGCCGTCCGCTGCCGTTTATGTTCAGCTTAAAAGCAAGTGAGTACTGTCCCTTATCAGGATTAACCGATACGGGAGTGCTTACTCCCGTTGCAATGACATCATTGCTGTTCAATCCAGGGTTCATGGAGAGAGTTTTGCCGTTCCAGTCAACGACGATATTCTCTCTGACACCTCTTAAATCCGGTATACCCAGGGATACGAAAGCGCCGTTCCAATCCACATCCTTAGATGCTATACCCAGCCTGTCAAAAGCAGGCCTGCCGAAACGCGCCTTGAAAGATGCTTGCGTATTGTATAGAATCGCCTGGTAGATGCCCCTGTAGCGAATCTCCGGAGAAATCTCACCGTCTATATTCAGATAATCCGGCAGGAAATGAGCGTAGGCGGTATGCGTCTGCCGATTCTTGCCCGCGCCCTCGTAATATCTGTAAGGTATGCTTAACACCGGGCCGGAGATCACCTGTTCCCCACCCCATTTGGAACTGATCTCCTCAACCGCGCTGTGCCACCTCTGATCACGCTCCTCGATAACGCCTTTGATCATAGAGACAGGTATCATCAGCACCCCGATCAGAAGCCCGATGATTATGAGTTTGACTCCGATGGAACTCTGCATTCGATCTGCAAACCCGTTTTCACGCTGATCCGTATACATTAAGCTTCCCCCTTTACAACGTAATACAGCTCTACCTTCGATTAGCCTCTTATTATTAATACGTTTGGGCAAGGGACTTCGTTACAGATATGAGATAATTCAGGATATGCTTAGGTTTCACCATGTATACAGATCAGTCCACCGGCGCGCCAACGAGTATGTTGCCGGCCATTAAGAATACGAACCCTGCAATAATGGTCAACACTCCGGCAAGCGATGTGATGAGCGGTCGCAACCAGGAAATTCTCAATCCTACCGATCCCTGAACAAACACAGGCAACCAGAAAAAAAGTACTGAGGATGTATTGATATAGGGTGATTGAAAACTGACCGGCAAAAGCACAAGCTCACATGCATCTTTCCAATTCGTCCCTTGCACAACGAAAACAAGCCAGCAGGCAATGCCTTCAAGTAGAACCAGACTAGCAAGTGCAGTATAGCGAGATCGAATACTAAGCATTTGCGGCACAATCAGTCCCAGAAGCAGGCCACCCAGCGCAATCGGTATGACAGTATGAAAGGCGATTATTGCCGATAGCCCCCAGAATACCTCACGCAACAAGCTAAGAACCGGTGCATCAACCTCGCGCAACCGTAATAACGATTCCGGTTCTATCGGCAATCCTGCAGCATATATTAACCCT
>JAQVUQ010000554.1 GCA_028699365.1 bacterium
GCCAAAGAAGACCTGCCTCCCCTTGCTCCTCTTTTGCAACGGGTTCTGGATGAGGAATAATTGATTCAAAGCCGGACATACGGTGATCGCCGAAGCGCTTTTCGACGTGCTTTCGTAGCTACTTCCTGCGGGTCATCGTCGTCTTGATATCCATGTCGGTGCTCGTAGCTCCGTCAGCATTAGGATCGGCGTTTTTTATCACTACCTTGGTGGTGCTGTCTATTTGTACGGGCATCATAGAAACCGTATCATGAATCGTGGAAGAGATTACAGCGTATTTTTCCTTATTGAGCCGGATATCGATGATGCTGTCTATCTTGTAGTAATCGGTCCCATCGATATTTACCGTTCCTTTCAAAGTGCAGGTGGCGACGGCGTTTATGCTGCCGCCCTGTGGCAGAGGTATACGCTTGATCGTCTCCCATTTCTGCTCCGGCTGGATATCCGCTTCCGGCAGAGAGGACAAGATGCCTTCCATCAGGCTGTCCGCGCTCAGGAACATATCCGGAATCTTGAAAGCAGGCGTTTCCAGTTTGGTCAGCTTGCCGCGACGATCCATCTCCACGACTATCTTCTTGCCTTTCAATCCGGCTGACTGGGGTAAGTATGTTGTCTGTCCCAGGGTGGAAATTTTCAGGCTGAAAACATCGAAAAGAGTTTCTATCAGGGCCGTGTCTCTGGGGGTGATCTCCCTGACCTTCATGACCATGCCTATTTTTCCGTCGGCCCTGGTATCCATATTCCTGGTCTGGCCGCCGATTTTCAATCCGGTAATGCCTTCTACGGTAACGGAACAGTCATAAGCATAAGTTTGTCCGGCCGCCACATTATATCGCAACTGGACAGCATGGGAAGAAGTGGATGTTAATAATAAGATACATGCGGATATAAAACAAAGGTGGATTGATTTGCGCACGGAACATCTCTCCCTTTGGCAGGTTACAAGTTCACGGTTCACTGTTCAACGTTTTCAGGTATGTTCCTGGGCCTTATGTATGCCCGAGCATCCCGCCCGCAAACTTTGAACTTCTGAACTTTTGAACGTTGAACGTGTAAATAACAAGCCTAAGATAAATATTCTATATGCAAGATCGTTTCCCTTTAATCTTCGATAAGTTATAATACGGTTCATGGAGTTCAAAGATGCTTTGAGGAACGCTTTGCCGGAGGCCGAGTCCCGCCCGCAGCAGGAGGAATTGGCTGCGGCCGTGGCTGCGGCTATGGATGGCGGGCAACACTGTCTGGCTGAAGCCGGTACCGGTGTAGGCAAGACTCTGGCCTATCTTATTCCCCTGTTGGGGAGAATAGGGGACGGAGAACGAGCCGTCGTCTCAACCTTTACCCTCAATCTGCAGAGCCAGTTGACGGAGCATGATCTGCCGACAGCCATAACAGCCGTAGGTTGCAACGATTTGAAGTGGGCGTTGTTGAAGGGCAGGGCAAATTATCTATGTCTCAGACGCCTCCGGAGTGAATTGGATCTCTGGGGCGAGGCCGACCCTTCTCTCATGCGTCTCTGGGATTGGGCTGCCGTTACCCGTAGTGGTGAAAGATCCGAGCTGGATTTTGAAACCGCTTCCTGGCCTTCCGTAGCCTCGGAGCGCGAGAGCTGTCGCGGGACGAGTTGTCCCTACCATCGCAAATGCTTCTTTTTCAAGGCCAAGCGCCGGGCGGCCGATGCCGATCTGGTTATAGTCAATCATGCCCTCTTTTTCACCGACCTGGCCTGTCGCATACGCGAGGGCGAGAGCGATGTAATCCCCGATTACAGCCTGGTGGTCTTCGATGAAGCCCATCATCTGGAGGAGACGGCCGTTAAGGCCTTGAGCCTGGGAGCTTCGCTGCTGGAAGGCAGGCGTCTGCTGGGCCGGCTGCGGCGCCTGTCCGGGGGGCGTTCCCTGGAAGAACTGGCGCAGGCCGGCGATCTTCTTCTGTCCGGAATTTATGCCCCGTTTGTGGAATTCAGGGGCAAGGAGAGCTTCTTCTTCGAGGATCTGGGTTACGGCAACGGAGAGGCAGGTTCGCCGGAGCCGCTGGCGGATCTGGAATTGCAGATCGATGAATTGAGCCGTATCTGTGCTGCTTCCGGAAGCGCCGTCATGCGGGAACAGGGCGAGTCGATAACGGCTGCCTTGCGGGATTACCTGGAACGCCTGACGGAGATCCTGTCCGGATGCGGGGAAGATCAATTCCGCTGGGGGGAGAAGGAGCAGCGCCGCGGCAATCCCGATTGCGCCCTTTATTTATCTCCGGTGCGGATAGGATCTATGCTTCGCGAGCATCTCTTCGATAACGTTCGCAGCGCCGTGCTGACCTCCGCCACTCTGTCCGCGCTGGGATCGTTCGCTTATGTAAGAGAGGCACTCGGTTTTACCGACAGAGTGAATGAGGTCATCGTCGGCTCACCCTTCGATTATGCCGAACAGGCGATTCTCTATCTCTGTCCCAAGCTGGACCCGGCCGGAGGCGCACCCGGTTATCACCGTCTCCTTGCCAGGGAAGTCGCCTCCATCTTGCAGGTCAGTTGCGGGCGGGCCTTTGTTCTCTT
>JAQVUQ010000555.1 GCA_028699365.1 bacterium
GCTCGCCGCGCTCTATAAGTTTCTTGACCATAAATCCGCCTAATTTACCGGCTTCTTCCGTGGTCATGCTCGGGCCTATATTGGTGATGCCCAGATCGCGTCGGACCTCTTCTTCCAAATCTTTGAGTGTATCCTCCCGGCTCATTCCTTCCGCCATGTATATCACCTCCTCCTCTAAATATATAATGTCTGAACATTTTCATAACTCAGGCACGTACGAATATCGATTAACACAAACCGATAATAAAGTATTCCCTGCCTGATAATTGTTAAACATACGTACGTTCAATTTGTGTAATCCCGATTGCAAATGTATAATAAGGTTTGCGGTTTATACTATCTATTCCCGTGAGCAAAATCGTTCGTTTAAAGTGTTAGTGATCGCACATGCCTTATTCAAGATGTGGAGGTCGTTAACTGCCATGAATAATGAAGAGAAGAGAGAGGCGCCGTTGTCATCGGGACGGCTGAGCACTGATAGTTCATCTTTGCCGGACGCTCCTGACAGCGATACCGGAAGGATGCGTGAGGAGAAATTGCTCCAGTCTCATGAAGAATTGGAAATGCGCGTCAGAGAGAGAACCGAGGAACTGGCCAGGGCCAACGAAGCTCTGAAGGCCGAGATAGCCGAGAGAACAAAGCTGGAGGAGACACTGGAGGAGAGTATAATCCGGCTGAAAAGAGCCGAGAGGATCAAGGCCGATTTTCTCTCCAGGGTTTCTCACGAGTTGCGTAATCCCCTGACGATGATCAGCGGCTATATGGACCTGTTGACAGCTTCCAGGCTGGGCCCGCTGACTGTGGAACAATCCGAGGCACTGACGGTGGCCAACAAGCATGTAGAGCGGTTGCAATGTTGTATAGAGGATTTACTCAGCCTTTCAATGATAGATAGCGGGCAGTTACGGCTGGATATGAGTACGGTTGATATAGCCGACCTTACGGAAAAGAGAGTGGCATTCTTTAAAGGTGCCTATGATAAGAAAGGTCTTTATCTGAAGCTTCAGATCGAGAGCAATCTTCCGAAGGTGTCCGGTGATTCACGCCGGCTTATGCCTGTAATAGACAACCTGCTGGATAATGCCTGCAAGTTCACCGACGGAGGTGGGGTCACCATCCGCATCAGGCGTCATGACAAGTGGGTCCGTTTTGAGATAGCCGATACCGGCGTAGGCATTTCCGGGGAAGAGATAAGCAATATTTTCGATCGTTTCTACCAGGCTGAGCCCGTGCTGACACGGACCCGTGAGGGAACGGGGTTGGGATTGTCCATCGTCAAGATACTGGTGGATATACAGGGCGGGCGCATCTGGGCGGAGAGTCCCGGCAGAGGTTGCGGCAGTACCTTCATAGTGCTGCTGCCGATCAAGTAACAAACTGCGCCTGCTTCTTGCCCCCGCCTCGAAGGCTTGCTATAATCTCAAGGTAAATATTCAGGCATTTGCGACCGTCATATGTAAGAGGGCCGGTGCCGTACAACAGGAGTGTTATTTATGGCTATAGATGTAAAGCAGTCTTTGGAAGAGCGCAGCATCAACGCTATCCGCTTTCTGGCGGTTGATGCTATCGAAAAGGCAAAAGCCGGCCATCCCGGTATGCCGATGGGCTCTGCCCCCATGGCATTTGTCCTTTGGGACAGATTTTTGAAGTTCAATCCCCGCAACCCCGGCTGGGCGGATCGCGATCGCTTCGTGCTGTCCGCCGGCCACGGGTCGATGCTGCAGTACGCTCTTCTCTATCTTACCGGTTACGAGAGCGTAACTATGGATGATATCAAGACCTTCCGCCAACTGGGTTCCAGGGCGGCCGGGCATCCCGAGAACACCGTCACGGCCGGCGTTGAAGTGACCACCGGTCCTCTGGGCCAGGGTATCGCCAACGCTGTGGGCATGGCTATGGCCGAGGCGCATCTGGCATCACGTTTCAACCGTTCCGGTTTCGATATCGTGGATCATTACACCTATACTATCATGGGCGACGGCTGTAACATGGAAGGCATCTCGCACGAGGCCTGTTCGCTGGCCGGACATCTGGGTCTGGGCAAGCTGATCGCTCTCTACGACGATAATCACATCTCCATCGAAGGTTCGACGGATCTGGCCTTTACCGAAGACGTAGGCGCCCGTTTCGAGGCTTACGGCTGGCATGTGCAGACCGTTGCGGACGGCAACGATCTGGAGGCTATCGATCGGGCTATAAAGGCCGCCAAAGAGGTAAAAGACAAGCCGTCCATGATAAAAATCCGCACCGTCATCGGTTGCGGTTCTCCCAACAAGGCCGGCACCAGCACCATTCACGGTGAGCCGCTGGGAGGCGACGAGGTCCTGGCTACCCGTGAGTGTCTGGGCTGGGAGCATGAGCCGTTTGAAGTCCCCGGCGATGTTCTGGATTATTTCCGTCAGGCCGTTGACAGAGGCGCCGGTTATGAGTCGCAATGGAACGCCATGTTCAGCGCCTATAAAACCGAATATCCCGGAGAAGCGGCCGAATTCGAGCGCGTTATGTCCGGGCGCCTGCCGGAAGGATGGGAGAAGGCTCT
>JAQVUQ010000556.1 GCA_028699365.1 bacterium
TGTGCCAGGGCAGCTTTGGCGGATCTGATCTCTTGAGGACGTGACCCCGCCAGGACATCGCGCAGCCTCGCTTCGGCAACGGATGCCTCCGCCTGAGCGGCAGCCAGTTGATCGGTAGCCTCAGCAGCCTCAAGTCTTACTATCAACTGGCCCTGACGAACCTGATCGCCCTCTCTCAAAGGCATCCAGGCAATCCTCTGATCCAGTTTCGGAACAATATTTACGCTGTTTTCCGCCTCTGCCGTTCCCGTAGTCTCGATGCTCTTCGCAATTGAGCCAAGCTGCACCGGTGCCGTCATCACCAGCGGCGTCTTCTTCTGTTGGGGTTCTGCTGCCTTTCCGGCGGTATTGCGCTGATGGGCAGTAAAAGCGAATCCTGAAATCACTGCCAATGTAATAAAACCGTAAACTCTTCCTTTTGCGGTGCTTATCATCTGTTTAATCCTCCCGGTGATGCGGTTTCAGTAGTTTTCGGATCCCTGCCGACGGCGTAATCGAGTTGCGCAACGGCTATCTTGCCGTCATAAAGGGCATTAGCATAGTTGGTTTCGGCCTGGACCAGAGCAACCTGAGTATCGATGACCTCCGTGCTGGATCCCAGCCCCGCATTATACTTTTCGCGTGCCACTCGCAGGGCCTCTCCTGCCTGTTCGATGCTTTTGCGGGTGGCCTGCACGCGATTGGCGGCATCCTGGGTTGCCAGCAGGGCCGAGTGCACCGCTAAAACTAAGCTCTGCCGTCTCAGTTCAATATCAGCCTTGCGTTGTTCCAGCACCGCCTGCGCCTGCCCGATCCTGGCACGGGCTGTTCCGCCGCTGTATATCGGCATGGTGACCGCCAGTCCCGCATTCCAGTTGCTTATATCAGGAAAACCGCTGCCCTCCCGGTGAAAAGCTATCTGGGGAAGCTTGACGCCCTTTTTGGCCGCTAAGCTTTCCCGAGCCTCTATCACACGCTGCTCACAGGCCTTGATCTGCGGATGACTGGAAAGCGCCGTAGCCAGGCACTGGTCAAGGCCCATCACACGGTTGTCGATTTCTTCCGCACCAGCCGCTGCCGAACGGATCAGGCAGGTTATGACGATCAATGCAGGAACAGTAACTCGCGACATGAACTTCACCTCATTTATATTACTTCTGGTGCTTCAACAATTGGGAAGGGCCATCCGCGCAGGAAGAACCGAGACACCGGCGGCCGACCAGATCGAAAAGCTTCTCGCTTTGCGCAGGCGTCAGCACCGCTTTCAGTTGCAGGAGATGACCCACCATCAACCGCCTGAGCTCTGCCTGAGAAGTGTCTACTCGTGCAGTTGCTTTATCAATCTCTGCCTTGGAGGCATCTTTTGACCTCAAAACGTCTACCAATTGCGCTACAGCTTCCTCTCGCCGGAGCAAGGCGTCTCTCCTCTTACGCTGGTGTTCGGCAAACATCGGCTCTATACGTCTGACTTGTTCAGACGCAAGCGACAGGTATTCAGTCAGTGGTTCCAGGGAGCAGGGCTGTGGAATAGATTGATTGGAGTGAATCCGGCCCGATATGCCGAAGGAGAGTGCTGCTGCCAGCACGGCCATGGTCAGAAAAAGAAACGACTTTTTCACAGGGTGTCCTCCTCCATCGGTTCGTCTGTATGTTTCAGCGGGCTGGACGGCAGCACCAGCGGCAAAGCATCAACAAAGGGCTCGTCCGATATTCCACTCGTCAGCGTTACCGATACGTTATGCAATCCCATTTCAGCAGAAGCAGAATGGGAGCGATGCATTTTATCGAGCTGAATGCCGCCGATACTTCCCATGATAATGCTCAAGGCCAGACCGGATGCCAGTGCCCATCGAGGTGCTGCCGGCAGCTTAAAGAATCCGGCAACTCTCCAACATGAGGCGTTGCGCTCTACATTACGCTTCTTCACCTGTGCCAGGGTAAAGGCAGGCTCGATGCACGGCCATGTATCCAGCGCCTCGATGGTTTCCTTGTACACGGCTAATTCGGCCCTGCAGGCGGCACATGAAACAAGATGTTCATTAAACCGGCATGCTTGCGCCTGGGGAAGCTCACCGTCCAGGAGCATTAACATTTTGTGCCTGGCAGTCTTGCAGTCCATTCTTCTCCCTCTCTTTGCTATAACTATTGAACGTATCAGGCTTTGGAAAACTTGCGGTCCGGTTGAGAAAGTTTTATTGTCAATTTTTCGGCAGGCATATCGCGAGTTCCGATGCAGTGCGCCAGCTTTGCCTTCAAGCTCTCCCTGGCCCGAAAGAGAAGTGATTCCACCGCCGAAACGGAGGTCTGCAGCACATCGGCTATCTCCTGGTAAGAAAGACCTTCGTATCTTTGTAGTATGACGGCGATCCTCTGCTTTTTCGGCAGAGAGGCGATGGCTGATTGAACAGCACGAACCGTTTCATTTGCTTCGGCTGTCGCTTCAGGCGAAGAACCGGCGTCGGATACGGATGCGAGGGCATAATCGGTGATTTGAGAGGGGCGTCTCCGTTGCTTACGCATCTCGTCGATACAGGCATTGCAGGTGATGCGGTAGAGCCAG
>JAQVUQ010000001.1:0-2681 GCA_028699365.1 bacterium
GACGGCAGCGGCAATTGAACCAGTATGCCGTGTATGGACGGATCGGCATTCAGACTCTTTATCAGATCCAGAAGCTCAGCTTGCGATACCTCAGCTTCCATCTTATGTTCTTCCGAGTAGAGGCCGAAACGCTCACAGGCTTTTTTCTTCATATTGACGTATATTCTCGATGCGGGATCGTCACCGACAAGCACTACCGCCAACCCGGGACGCACGCCTTTGCGCTCAAGAATATCAATACGCTCAGTCAGTTCACTATAGACAGTATCCGCCACTGCCCTACCGTCGATAACTATAGCCATGCTAGACTCCTTTCAGATACGCATCCATGTTTCTGGCGGCGATCTTGCCGGCTCCCATTGCCGCTATAACCGTAGCCGCTCCGGTAACGATATCGCCTCCGGCATAGACGCCGGGGATACTGGTAGCCATCGTCTCGGGATCGGCTGTTATGTTCCCCCGCCTGTTGGTTTCCAGACCGCCGGTGCTCTGAATGAGCAGAGGATTGGGTCCCTGGCCGACAGCCACTACAACAGTATCCACATCCAGCACATACTCCGACCCCTTGATAACCACAGGCCGGCGCCGGCCGCTCTCATCCGGTTCGCCCAGTTCCATGCGAACGCACTCCATGCCTTCGACCCAACCCTTATCATCACCCAGGATGGCAACGGGATTGTTCAAAAGCTTGAAGTCGATGCCTTCCTCACGCCCGTGATGCTTCTCCTCCTCACGGGCGGGCATCTCTTCCCAGGCACGCCGGTAGACTATGCTCACCCTCTCCGCGCCCAGACGCAGCGCCGTTCTGGCGGCGTCCATGGCCACATTGCCGCCGCCTACCACGGCGACATGCCGTCCGATACGCACCGGAGTGTCGTATTCCGGAAACCGATATGCCCGCATCAGATTGACGCGGGTCAGAAATTCATTGGCGGAGTAAACACCGTTCAGATTTTCACCGGGAATACCCAGGAAATACGGCAAACCGGCACCCGTGCCGATAAAGACGGCCTTATAGCCGTCGGCAAACAGCTCTTCGATTGAGAGTGTGGCACCCACCAGCATATTATACTGCAAATCAACGCCAAGGCTGCGAATATAACCGACCTCTTCGTCCAGAATAGCCTTGGGCAGCCTGAACTCCGGGATACCGTATCTCAAAACTCCTCCGGGAGCATGCAGCGCTTCAAAGAGAACGACCTCATACCCCATCAGCGCCAGGTCGGCCGCCGCGGTGAGCCCGGCCGGACCCGAACCGACAACAGCCACTTTGGTTTTGTTGCCGGCGGCCGGCACGACGGCCGCATCAGAGCTGCGGTGCTCTCTTTCATAATCGGCCACAAAGCGCTCCAGCCTGCCTATGGCTACCGGCTCGCCCTTCCGGCCGAGAACACAGAGCGCTTCGCACTGGCTCTCCTGAGGGCATACGCGCCCGCAGATGGCAGGCAGGCTGTTTTTGCGTTTGATAACTTCGGCAGCGCCTGTAAAGTCCTCCGCCTTGATTCTGGCGATAAAATCGGGGATATCCACTTCCACCGGACACCCCTGTGCACAGGGGCGCTTCTTGCACCCCAGACAGCGGGAAGCCTCCTGCACAGCCTCACGCTCATCGTAACCGTAAGGCACCTCATTGAAGTTTCTTATACGTTCTGCGGGCGACTGCTCCCGCATCTTTACCTTATCCGACACTTGTGACCCTCTTTCCTGTGCCTGTCATAGGCCATCTTTTCTTCCTCACCGAAACGATTCTGCCGTCTCAGCAACTCCGCAAAATCTACCTGATGGCCGTCGAAATCCGGCCCGTCAACGCAGGAGAACTTCGTCTCTCCACCCACGGTCACACGACAGCCGCCGCACATCCCGGTACCGTCCACCATCAAGGCGTTAAGGCTTACCACAGTAGGAATGCCGTAACCCCGGGTAAGATCGGCCACCGCTCTCATCATCGGCAAAGGCCCGATGGCGACGACTTCACTCACCTTTTCCCCACCGTCGACAATATTCCTGACGGCATCGGTTACAAAGCCGTGCAGACCGTAACTGCCGTCATCGGTGGTATAGTGAACCGCATCGCTTACGGCTTCCATTTCAGTTTGAAAGAAGATCAAATCCTTCGATCTTGCCCCAATAACGGAGATAAGCTTGTTCCCGGCCTCTTTAAATGCTCTGGCGATGGGATACACGGGCGCAACGCCCACTCCGCCCGCAACGCAGACAACCGTCCCGACGCGATCTATGTGCGTGGCATGCCCCAGCGGTCCCAGCACATCGGTGAAAGCGTCACCAGCCTTCAATTCGCAAATTTCCGAGGAACTCTTGCCCACGCTCTGGATCACCAGGGTTATCGTTCCCTGTTCTCGATCGTAATCGGCAATGGTCAGAGGTATACGCTCACCCGTTTCGCCGTTCCTCACAACTACAAAATGACCGGCCTTTGCCTTGGCGGCCACCATCGGAGCCGACACGACCAGAAGCCTGATGCTCTCAGCCAGGTCCGCCGCATGTTTTATCTCATACATAACTTTTTAATCCAACCTGCCTTCCCTTGATGCCGTAATATAATTCATACAAAATTCATCCCGCCCCGCCAGGGCTTCCGCAGCCAGCAACTCCGCCGTCAGATCCTTATCACCGGGATCCAGTATGGCCGCGTCCAGACCGCTCATTACGGCCATGGCAAG
>JAQVUQ010000001.1:2781-38681 GCA_028699365.1 bacterium
TAATATAATTCATACAAAATTCATCCCGCCCCGCCAGGGCTTCCGCAGCCAGCAACTCCGCCGTCAGATCCTTATCACCGGGATCCAGTATGGCCGCGTCCAGACCGCTCATTACGGCCATGGCAAGGAAGACCCTGTTCAACAGCCTTCTGTGCGGAAGACCGTAAGAGATATTGCTTAAGCCGCATATCGTATGCGCACCCGGATAAAGACGCATGATACTCTCGATAACGGTTGCAGCCACCCTGCCGCTATCGCTTCCCGTGCTGACAGGGCGGATCATGGGATCGAAGTAAATATCCTCAACTTCCACTCCGGACGACGGCAGACCTTCGTAAAGCCGTCCGGCTATGGCGACGCGTTCTCCCGCCGTCTCGGGAATGCCTCTGTCATCCATACAGAGAGCGATAACGGCACAGCCGTAATCCCGTATCAACGGCACCATACTATCGTAGCGAGTCTTCTCTGCGGTTATCGAATTGACCATAGCCTTGCCCTTATGTGCCTTAAGCGCCTTTTCCAGAGCCAGAGGATTCGGACTGTCGATGCATAAAGGCTTATCCACGGCATCCTGAGCCGCCATGACCAGCCATTCCAGCATCGCAGGCTCATTGTTCACAAAGGTTCCGGCATTGACGTCGATATAGCTCGCGCCCGCCTCAGCCTGGGCTCGGGCAAGATTGCCTATAAAACGCGCATCGCCGTCCAGCACGGCGGTTTCAACTTCCTTACGGCTGGTATTTATCTTTTCGCCTACAATGATCATTTCTGCTTTGCCTGTAGTACGGTTATGGCCGTCACGTTCACGACATCCTCTGCATCACAACCGCGGGACAAGTCGTTCACAGGCTTGGCAAGGCCCTGCAGAACAGGCCCGTAAGCCTCGGCCTTAGCCAGTCGCTCTACAATTTTATAGGCGATATTGCCTGCCTGCAGATCCGGGAAGATCAGAACATTGGCTCGTCCCTTCAACGGACTGTCACCGGCTTTCTTGGCGGCCACACCGGGAACAAGCGCCGCATCCACCTGCAATTCCCCGTCAAGCTTCAAGTCCGGACGCTTTTCACGTGCGATGCGGGTAGCCTCCACCACCTTATCCACCAGTGGATGGCTGGCGCTTCCCTTGGTAGAGAATGAAAGCAGTGCCACTCTGGCTTCTGCGAACCCCAGCAGGTGCACGGCCGTATCGGCCGAAGCAATGGCAATTGCCGCCAACCCTTCGGCAGTAGGATCGGGCGTCAGGCCGCAATCCGCAAAAACAAACGTTCCATCCTCGCCGAAGCTGTTGTCCGGCACGACCATAGCAAAGAAGCTGGATACCTGACTTACACCGGGCGCCGTCTTGATTATCTGCAGCGCCGGGCGTACGGTATCTGCGGTTGCGTGAACAGCTCCCGCCACTTCACCGTCTGCATCACCGTTCTTCACCATCAGCACACCGTAATACATGGGATCCTTGGCAGTCTCCAGCGCCTCTTCGCAGGTCATGCCCTTGCTGCGTCGCAACTCATAAAACATTCCCGCATAATCCTGCAAACGCTCGGAAAGAGCGGGATCGATGATTTGGACACCATCCAGTGAGACGCCGAGCTTGCCGGCCTTCTCCCTGATGACGAACTCGTTCCCCAGTAAAGTGATCCGGGCTATGCCTTGCGCCGTTGCCATGGAGGACGCGGTTATCAGCCGTTCGTCTTCACCCTCCGGATAGACTACCCGTTTATTCAGAGAGATCGCCTGCTCTCTGATCTTTTCAATAACGCTCATTCTTCCCTCCCGATATCTTACGCTTAATTCAGTAAATCCAGAAGCGCATCGACGTTTACATAGCTCTCGATTATCTCGGCAGCCAGCCCTATCTTTACTCTGTCCGTGCCGCGTATCTTGACTGTCAGATCGTGAATCATGGAAGCCGCTCTATAAGTATCCATCGTCGTAGTCATAATCGGCAGATTCACCTTTTTCAGAAAATCAAGTATAGAAGCATGGGGCATTATACCGCCTGTAAGCAGTATGCCGGAAATCATAGTCTCATCCGACAAGCTCTGCTTCATCATGGCAGCCAGAATCATATCCTCGCGATCGCCCGGCGTTATCAGCAGGGAACCCGGCTCGATAACCGACAGCGCCTGATGCGGAGTCATGGCACCGATAAAGAAATTTTTGACCATCCGGTTAAGCACATCGCTGCCGCTGAGGACTTCACACTCCAGACCCTCCACTATCTGATCTATGGTCGGGTTGGAAAGCACATCGTTATAAGGCAGAGAACCGAGCAGACTCATATTCTTTCGCGCCAGTCCCAATCTTAGATAGTGACTTATCTTCTCATATTTCGCCGGCAGAATCTTGTTGATGACCGTGCCGATAACGTCCACGCCTTCAAGTTTGAAGAGTGCCGAGCTGAGGCTTACTTCATCGATGGGCCTGCCGACGCCGCCCTGTGAGACGATTACCACTTTTGAATCGAGCATTCTGGCAACGGTAGCATTGGAGAGATCGAAGACAGAGCCCACGCCCGCATGGCCGGTTCCCTCGATAACAACAAAATCCTTACCGGCGGCAACCCTGGCATAGGAGGCCATAATCCTCTCCTGCAAAGGCCGAAAATCTCCGGACTCTATATATTCCTCTGTGAACCCTCTTGCCACTGCTATAGGGCTCATGTCCGCCAGAGCATCGTCGAGGCCGAAAACCTCTTTAGCCAGAATGGAATCCTCATCCACTTTGTGACCGTCGATCTCCAGGTACCGCTGCCCTACCGGTTTAATAAAACCGACGCGCAGATTCCTCTTGCGAAGGGCAGACATCAGGCCCAGTGAGAGCATTGTCTTGCCGTCGTTGCGCATGGTAGCGGCTACAAATATCTTTTTAGCCATAATATCACCAATTGTTCACGGAACAAGGCCGTCAAGAGCCGTGCGATACACCTTGAATTCCTTACTTCCCGCCGTTTTTATTATCTCGAAAAGCGCACTTTCCACGGTTGTGAGAACGGCACCGGAGACAAACGCCCGCTCCAGTGCGACTTCCATATCCGCCTCACGCTGCGATGAGACGGCATCCGTCATAATGTACGGAGTAAACCCCTTATCGATCAGATCCAGCGCCGTCTGCAGCACACAGACATGCGACTCTACGCCGGCAATCAGGACATCCGTTCTGCCCAGGTCTTCCAGCTCCCTGGTGAAGTTCTCTTCGCCACAGCAACTGAAACTCAGCTTTTCAACACGAACGCATCGATCAAGATAAGGCTGCAGACAAGCAACCGTTTCACCCAGCCCTTTGGGATACTGCTCCGTGACAATCACCGGCAACTCCAGAGCCTGAAATACGGCTATGGCTTTCTCTGCCCGGCCGATTGTCTCTGCACCATTTTTGACAACCGGCATCAACTTCTCCTGCATATCGATTACCAGCAGCAGCACTCTGTCCTTATCTATACGCTTAACCATCCGGATTAGTCCCCTCGCCCGGCGAGCATCGCTCACAAAACATATATCGCTATTTTATACTCTGCCGGCGCTGCGGTCAATCCGGAAATGATCATCATTCTTCGTATCTGTCCACCTTGAAGCGCCACAACTGAACTTCTTCATCACTTCGGATGCCCGCTTTTCGTCTGGCTATATCCACTTGCTCTTCAGCAGTGTCGATGCCCTCAAGAGCGGGAAGGAGCAGGCCTGTTCTGGCACCGGATTTGACGACAACGCCGTAGATAAACGGATCCAGTTCTTCCAATCCTGATACCGGCTCCGGCTCGTGCAGAAGATCCACCGCATATGAGAGCAACCCCAGTTCATCCCGGCTTACAAGCGGAAACCGGGGATCGGAAGAAGCTGCGCTGATTGCGTTGCGGCACACCTCATCCGCAATGCTGTTTTCCGTCGGATAAACGGTGCCTATGCATCCACGCAATTCGCCTTCACGCTTTATGCAAACAAACGCCCCTGACCTGCCTTGCCGCCAATGCGGCGCCAGGCAATCGGGATCGGCAGGCTTTTCTCCGGTAACCACATAGCTCTCTACCGAGCGCCTGGCCAGGGTCAGGAGTTCTCTTCCCTTAAGAACCGCAACATCTCCGGAGAAGCGCTCTGCGCTGTAAACGGCCGCAGCCAGATTCCTTTCCGGCTTTAACCCC
Source organism: bacterium (assembly GCA_028699365.1). Classification (GTDB taxonomy): domain Bacteria; phylum UBP13; class UBA5359; order UBA5359; family UBA5359; genus UBA5359. Next base: position 6,920 of record JAQVUQ010000001.1, read on the forward strand.
TTGATGTGGTAATAGAGATTCAGATACCCCACACCGTAAGGACCTTCATACGAGAGCTTGACGGCTTCTACATCCAGTCCGTTAACCGCTCCCAGTAAAGCCATAGCGGAACGATAACCGCACTCTCCGGCCTCGTTGCGCAGATCCGGATCAATGGATACCAGCGCGACGGGATCCGCCTTGGAAAGAGCGTCTGTTACGGCTTCATCGAATTCATGTGCCCTGGGGCTGTAACCTGCCGGTGCCGACGGCGTCAATCTGTGTGATAAATCGCCGCTGGCGATAAAGGCCAGTTTCCTGTCCAGGACTATAGCTGCTTTCTGAACCGCCTCCCCCATAACATAGTGATCTTCAAGCGAAGCATCCAGGCCGATGGAGAGAGCTACCGTGGGCAGGCACACTCCGGCCTCATGCAGATAGTGCAGAAAAACGATGATCCCGTGATCCAGCGTCGGCCGAACCGCCGCACCGATTGCTTCCGGAGCAACACCGTTTACGGCCACATGCGCCAGGTTGGCCTGATTCAGTATCTCGCCGGCCAGCGCTCTGTCTCCCTTCACCTTATATACAGCTTGCGGAGCCCCGAATGAGGACAGGTCTCCCTGCAGATCGGGCAGATCCAGGACGGTGATGCTGCTGTCAACATAGGAGCTATGGGGAGTCATGATGACGATTGCTTCCGCGCCGGACTCGCGTAATCGCCCGGCCATCTCCCGCATTCCTTCAACGGTTGCCGAAACTTCATCTATATGGTTACCACCCACGACCGGGATCAACAGCGGGGGATGCGGCACGATCCCCGCAAAAACAATGTTTGCCGGCATTACATTACCTCCTTTGCGCTCTTCGAGCGCGGTTCAAAGCTCAGAGGCCTCAACCTGCCAGATTAGTGCCGTAAATGCAATTCACGGGACATTCCGGTATACATAACCCGCAATTCGTGCATAAACCGGGGTCTATCTCCGCCGGCCCGTTCTCAAATGAAACGGCTCCCACAGGACAGACCTTGGCGCACTTGCGGCATTTTATACAGCCGGTACGACAGACCTGCCGCACCGCTTTGGCCGCTTCTCCCGAGTTGCAGAGAACCTGCACGCCGGCCTTTTCCGGCACCATGGACATAACCTGCCGTGGACAGATGTCGATACACATGCCGCATCCGGTACACTTATCCCTGTCGATAACCGGCAGACCGGAAGAGGACATCGTTATAGCACCAAACTGACAGGCATTGACGCACGTTCCCAGCCCCAGGCATCCATGCCTGCATTGCCTGGGCCCGCCGTAAAGCCGCGATGCAGCCCGGCAATCCTCCAGGCCGGAGTATTGAAACAGTCTTGCAGACTTATTATCATCGCCACAGCATTTCACGGTGGGCACCTGCTTATCGGTAATCGTATCAGCCGTTCCGCCCTGCCCGATAATATCTGCTATCCGTTGCCTCGTCTCTCTTTTCGAAACCGGGCACCCGGTCAGAACGGCGCTGCCGTTGACCAGTGCTTCGGCATATCCGGAGCATCCGGGGTAACCGCAAGCGCCGCAGTTGGCGCCTGGTAATTCCGACAGCACGGCATCTATGCGCGGATCCCTGACAACGGCGAAGACCCTGGCAGCATAAGACAGGCCGGCACCCAGAATAAAGCCCAGAACGGCAAGAACGGCCACCGACAGAAAAACTATATTTAAACTCATCAGTTCAGCCTCCCTGCGCCATTATAACTGCATTGGCTCACGACGTCCACCGATCACTTTACCATTCCGGAAAATCCGAAAAAAGCTATGGAGAGAAGACCGGCTGTTATCAGCGTTATGGGCACGCCACGCAAAGCCGGCGGAATATCGCTCAATTCGATCCGCTCTCTGATACCGGCCATTAAAGTTATGGCCAGGGTAAAACCCACTGCCGCCGCAGTGCCGTTTACCAGGCTGGGAAGGAAACCGTAAGCAGCTCTGACGTTGATTACCGCCACGCCCAGCACGGCACAATTGGTCGTTATCAGCGGCAGATAAATCCCCAATGCCTGGTATAGCGTGGGACTGCTCTTTCGGATCACCAACTCGACAAACTGAACCAGTGCGGCTATGACCAGAATAAAGGCTATGGTTTGGAGAAAAGCCAGATTCAGCGGCACCAGCACATAGCGTTGCACCATCCAGGTGAAGGCGGAAGCGATGGCCATAACGAAGGTGACAGCCATCCCCATGCCCAGCGCTGTTTCTATCTGCTTGGATACCCCAAGATAAGGGCAGACACCCAGAAAACGCTGCAGCACGTAGTTGTTTATCAGGATGGCGCTGATGACAATAGTCATTATCTCTCTGATACTCATGGTATGATCACCTCAATTGCGCCTGGTAAGAACGTTTATGAGACCTATCATGAGCCCCAGCACTATAAACGCTCCAGGCGCCAGAATAGTTATCAGAGCAGGATCGTATGCTCCACCGATAACCCTCAACGAAAACTGGGGTATACCGAACATTTGATATGTATTTGAAAGATTGCCGGTACCTATTATCTCTCGTACGGCACCGAGCAGAGTAAGCGCCCAGGTAAAGCCCAATCCCATGCCGAGACCGTCGGCTGCTGATCTAATAATACCGTATTTGCTGGCAAAGGCCTCCGCCCGGGCCAGAATAATACAGTTGACGACTATCAGCGGCACGAAAATACCTAGAACGCCGTACAGTTCCGGAGTGAAGCCCTGCATCATCAACTGGACGACGGTCACAAAGCTGGCAATTACAACGATATAGGCCGGTATTCTTATATTCTCAGGGATGACTTTTCTGAACAGGGAGATGATGAGGTTGGAACACACAAGCACAAAGGTGGTGGCAAGGCCCATGCCCAGGCCGTTTACGGCAGCAGTGGTAACCGCCAGTGTAGGACACATCCCCAGAACAAGCCTGAAAGTGGGATTCTCCCGTAGCAATCCATTACTGAAATCTCTCGCAGGGTTCATCTCTATCTCTCCATATCGCTGAGATACTGCTCCACCGCGTTCTTCACTCCTGTAGTTACGGCCCTGGAGGTAATTGTAGCTGCGGTTATGGCATCGATCTCCCCGCCGTCCGTCTTCAGCCTTAAATCACCGGAGCGTTTACCGATATACTGCTTGAGAAACTGTGGTTCTGTCGCCTTGTTACCCAGGCCGGGGGTTTCATTCTGAGATAGTATGCTTACGCCGGTTACGACTCCTGCCTGATCCATGCCGACCACTAGAACTATATCCCCTCCATAACCCTCGGCTGTCACCGTTGATACCACGCCGATTCTCTGCCTGTTCCGCAAGCCGGCCTGGTAGGTATGCGCACCGATGGTAACTTCCTCAAATTTATCGGCACCGGGCAAAACATCGCCGTATAATCTCTGCCGGGCTTCTCTCTCCTGTGCTATTATCCTGGGCGTTGTTATATTATAAGTGAGTCCAAGCGCCAGCCCGGCTATGGCACATATCGCCAGCAATGCCAGCCCGAGTTTGATTGCCTCTTTCATCTCGCCCTCCTGCCGTATATGCGAGGCCGCGTGTATCTGTCGATAAGGGGCGTAGCCGCATTCATCAGCAGAATAGAGTACATGACTCCCTCCGGCAGGGAACCGAAAGTCCTTATCAGGATAGTCAGCAGACCGGCTCCCAGGCCGAAATATATCCTGCCGCGTGGAGTGACCGGCGTTGTCACCGGACAGGTAGCCATATATACGGCACCAAGAATAAGCCCTCCGGCCAGAAGATGGAATACCGGATCCTGCCGCAGAACGACGGCCATCACCATCACCGTCAGCATATAGGTTACCGGCATATGCCATGTTATCACACGCCTGTACATTAAATAGCCTCCGCCAAGCAGCAGCGCCAGAGCCGACGTTTCCCCAAGGCAGCCGCCGATACTGCCGTAGAACAGGCGCCCGTAAAGAGAGAGATCGCTCCCGACATGCAGCAGATCCTTGACCGCCTGAAGATTACCCCCCATCTTGAGGGCGGCAAGAGGCGTAGCCGTCGTGACCGCATCGAACGGAGACACCCATCTGGTCATAAGCACAGGCCATGCGGAAAGCAAAACGGCTCTGGAGACCAGAGCAGGATTGAACGGATTATAGCCTAAGCCGCCGTATACCATCTTTCCCAGACCTATGGCGATCAAAGCACCGACAAAGGGCAGCCAGAACGGCACTGTCGGAGGAAGATTATAGGCCAGCAGAACAGCGGTGACCAGTGCACTGCCGTCCGTTATCGTTATCCGCCGGCCGATGATTTTTTGGATCAGCGCTTCGGCTCCCAATGCACCTGCGATAGTGATAAGAATTATCGCCAGACTTCGCAGACCAAAGAAGTATACGGACGCCACCCCGGCCGGGATAAGAGCGATGGCAACATCGTACATCATTCTCCGTATATTATCGCGACCTCGAATATGAGGCGCCGAAGAGACTATAAGCCCTCCGGCGCTTGCAACTGACTGTGCATCCTTGCCCGAAGTTCCGGGAGCAAATTCACCTGCTGAGGCCATTCTTCACCTTCCACGCTGCTTTTGTCTTCTGTCGTTTATCTCAGCTTTGGCATGCTTTATCGATTCCATAAGCGGCAGCCTTCCGGGACACACGTAAGAGCAGCAGCCGCATTCAATACAATCAAACAGACCGTACTCGTTCTCCGCCTGATCATAATTCAGAGATCGTGAATAGTGATAGAGAGATACCGGCATCAGATAAACAGGACAGACGTCGACACAGCGAGCACATCTTATGCATACCACCGGTTCCTCGCGTCTTAAGTCCTCGCCACGCATGACTACAATGCCGCCGGTATTTTTGGTAACCGTTACCTGCGGTGTATAGACGGACATGCCCGTCATAGGGCCTCCCGCAATGATCTTGGCGGGTTCTCCGGTATAACCGCCGCATTCCTCTATAAGATTCTCCAGGCTGGTGCCGATACGGGCAATCAGATTTCCGGGAACGGCCACGCCGGGTCCGGTGACGGTAACGCCCCTGGCTATCAGAGGCATCCCGGTAGTCACCAGTTCAAAGACCTTGGAGACGGTAGCGACATTGTTGACTATGACGCCGGCTTCAGACGGCAATCCACCGGAGGGCACTTCCCTTCCCAGCAGGGCCTTTATCATCTGTTTCTCTCCGCCCTGCGGATATTTGGTATCCAGAACAACCACGTCTATGCCGTCGTCTGCACCGGCGGAACTGCGTATTGCCGCTATGGCATCCGGCTTGTTCTCCTCGATCCCGATAACGACCCGGGCGTTACCAAATATATAAGCGAGTATACGGATCCCGCCGATCACATGGTCAGGATGCTCCACCATCAGGCGATGATCCGTGGTCAGATAATCCTCACACTCCGCCCCGTTTATGATAATGGTATCGATCTTTCTATCAGGCGGAGGCGACAGCTTTACGTGTGTCGGGAAAGCGGCCCCGCCCATACCGACGATACCGCCTTCTCTGATGATACTTATAAGAGCGGCAGGATCCAGGTTTTCCCAGGCAGGGTGCGGCGTTATATCCTGATGAAGTTCGTCTTCTCCATCGTTCTCAATGATAACGCTCAATACTTCCCGTCGTGCAATATGGGGGCGTGGCTCAATCGCCAGAACCTTACCGGATACGGAAGAGTGAACCGGTGCGGTTATCAGGGCCTCGGCATCGCCTATCTTTTGTCCCATAAACACCCGGTCGCCCACGCTTACCAGAGGAGCGCAAGGCACACCGATATGCTGTATCAGCGGTAATACAGCCACAGCAGGCGGCTTGGCCGTCCCCATCGGCTTGCCCGCCGTCGCATCCTTATGATACTTGAGATGAATACCCTGAGGAAACGTCTTATTAATCAAACCGGGTTTCTCCCTAAAGCAACTTATAGGTTATTCTACCAACCGGTAAATAAAAAAGCAATCATTATGCCTTTACCATATGGCCTCTTCATATGCCCGATAAGTCTCTGCCGCCGTTTTCTCCCAGGAGAACTGCGCCGCACGCTCAAGTCCGCGGGCGATCATTTCCTCGGATAACGCCGGATCGGTCAGCACGGTGACGATTCCACGTGATATGGCCCCCCGGTCGTTAGGATCCACCAGTAGTGCAGCATCGCCGGCAACCTCCGGCATGGAAGAGACGGAACTTGTCAGCACAGGTGTGCCGCTGGCCATTGCTTCCAGCACAGGCAAGCCGAATCCCTCATAAAGCGAGGGATAGACGAAAAGAGAGGCGGCAGCATAGAGGTCGGCCAATTGATCGTCGGTAAGATAACCGGTAAAGCGCAGCCGGTTCCTTATCCCCAGAGCATCAGCCCGATCCTGCAGGCTTTCGCGTCCCCAACCTGCCTTGCCTGCCAGAACCAGCGGATATGAAGAACGCAAACTATCAGGCAGATCGGCATATGCTTCCAGAAGAGCAGGAATATTCTTTCGGGGCTCAAGCGTGCCCACAGAGAGGATGAATCTGCCGGGCAGATCCAGCGAGCGCAGCGTCTCTTTCACGGAGTCAGGATTACGGGGATGAAACATGCTGCCTGCCGCCAGACAGGTGACCCTGATCTTTCCGGCGTCGACATCCAGATAGCGCTGTATCTCTTCAGAAGCGCTCTCGGAGATAGTGATGATAATATCGGCTTTTTTTGCAGAGGGCGGTATGAGGTGCTTGAAGTATACCTGCTTCACTAACTCATGCTTATCGGAATGACTGAAAAAGGTCATATCGAAGATGGTCAGCACGGAAGGCGTTGCAGCCGCCAGAGGCAGCACAAAACCCGGGGCATGGAAAACGTCTGTCTTCAGCCGTCTAATCAAGCCCGGCAGAGCCGCCTGCTCCCATATTATCCTTGCCGGCCTCGACACTGTAAGCGGGCCGCAATCGATCAACGATAAGTTGTTACCCTCGATATTACGGAAATGGTGTTTATTCTCTCCGTTGACCAGCAGGCTTATACGACAGTCGTCTTCCATCCGGCTCATGGCACGCATCAGATTAATCATGTAAACACCGCCGCCGGTTTTCCTGGCGGGCAGTGCCAGAGCGTTGAATACGATGTGCATGTTACGTTCTCTCAATCGAACAGTCTGTAACGCACCAGAGCTTTTAATGCAGTCAGGCCGTCTTTCCAGGTTATCTTTTTTCCCTGCCAGTATTCCCTGCCGTTATAGGATATCGGGACCTCATATATGCGGTATCCCCTTTTCAACAGCTTGGCCGTCAACTCCGGCTCTATATCGAAACGATCCGAACGCAGTCTCATGCCTTCAACCGTCTCGCGTAAAAAACACTTGTAGCAAGTTTCCATATCCGTAAGGGTCGTATTGTAGAGGAGATTGGTAACGAAAGTCAGAAACTTGTTCCCGACCTGATGCCAGTAGAACATAGCCTTGTGCTCTCCCAGAAAACGGGAACCGTAAACGACCTTGCTCCTGCCGGAAATAATCGGCCTGAGCAGTTTTTCGTAATCGTCGGGATCATACTCCAGATCGGCATCCTGAATGATTACCACGTCACCGCGAGCCGATGCCAGGCCGCTTCTTACGGCCGCCCCTTTACCGCGGTTTATGCCATGCTCTATAAGCCTCATATCGGAGATCCAGGGTTTGAAATACTTCTCGTCGCCACTCTCGATAAGCTCGTGCAATAATCTTACGGTTCCATCGGACGAGCCGTCATCGACGATGACTATCTCCTTCTCCAATGTATTGGCAGCCACTCGCTCAAGAATATCGGCAACGGTTTGAACCTCGTTATATACCGGCACGATCACGGTTATCAACATGTCCTTCCCCCGGTTTGCAAAGCGTATTGTAAAATAATCATGCAAAAGTTATACTTCAAATATTATGGTTACTCTATCATACTTGTTGGCGGACTACAACTGTGCTGAAAAAGGCGCAAAGACTGTAGATGAGTTCAAGGTTCAAGGTTCACCGTTCAAAGTTTTCAGCAACAGGCTCGGGTCCTTATTGGGCAAAAAGGCTCGGGCATCTCGCTCGGGAACCTTGAACTCTGAACATCTGAACCTTGAACCTTTAAAGGCGTGGCGTCCTTTACAGGATCATTCAGCCCTGGCTACAGTCCTTCTCCTGATCTGGGCGGCTGTCATCATATTCGCCTATATCTACATGTATCGCAACGCGCTAATTTCCTGAGGAGGTCATCTTGCTCGATATAGCGGCAGCAGCGGCATTGATCATCGCATCCTTCGGGCCGGGTTTTCTGGTGACCGAACGGCTGCTCAGAGAAAGGACTCCGACTCTTCTAACGGTTGTTTATTCATCAGCCGTCGGCTTCGGCATCTTCATTTATATCCTGCTGGGGATGAGTTATGCAGGAGTTCTGACCGCAAGCGCCATCCGTGCAATCACTCTGATTCTCATTCCTGTAACCTGTATTTTACTGTTGCGAAAAGGTAAAAAAGGATTGCTGTCAGGAGGCTTCAGCCTTCAGCCTTCAGCCTTCAGCCTGCCCCCCATAGTGATATGGGGGGCACTAATACTGCTCTTGCTTTCTATGGCCTTAAATCTGCTGGCGGCCCTCTCACCGTCCCTTTATTGGGATGAGCTCTCCTATCATCTTCCCTTGTCACGAGACTACCTTGCTCACGGCAGCATGATATCACATAACTTTATGCCTCACTCCTATATGCCGGAAGGCGCAGAGTTACTCTTCTCAGCCGGCATGGCTCTGGGCAGTGACAAAGTCCCTAATCTTCTTCACTTCTACTTTGGCATCTTGCTTGCCGCTGCAATAATCGCATTTGCCGTAAAGGCCGGAAGACCAAGGGCCGGTATTCTGGGCGCAGCTTTCTTCTATACCATGCCCGTCGTAACCTGGCTCTCTCCCCTGGCATACATAGATCTGATAGCCGGCCTGTTCTCCTTCCTGGCATTGCTGTCAGCCGTCAACGCTCTCGAAGAGCACAATGAAGAGCTTTCTACAGATAAGCCTCATAAACGGACCTCAACCCTTTGTGCCTTTGTGCCTCTGTGCCTGCCGCGCCGTAGCCCTTGGGCGAAGGGGGGCCTCTGTGCCTTGCCTGAAAAACTTTCGAAACGTTGGCTCCTATGCGGCTTGCTCTCCGGCTTTGCCGTATCGGTGAAATACAGTGCAGGCATACTTCCGGCTCTGATTCTCATATTTCTATTGTTCAAGCTGTTTCGCCACAGGACCCGTGCAGCATCAATCCCTTTGCTCGCTTTTTTCATACCGCTGACACTTCTTACTCTTCCATGGATGGCCCGAAGTTACTTTCTGACCGGTACACCGCTTTGGCCCTACCTGTCGCTACTGATCAACGATCCTTTTACGGCAAATGAGGCTGAAATATTCCGCAGGACTTTTGCCGGTTTTTCGCAAGCATCCAGAACATTGGCCGGCTTCCTCCTTCTGCCGTTCAACGCCGTATTCTCCAGTCGTCAATACGATGCCTCAATCGGCCCGGCCTTGCTGGCATTCGTGCCCGGATACCTTATTCTTCGTCGTGCAAAATTGCTCTCCGTCACAATAATGCTCGCCTTCGCCTCCGCGTTCACCGTTATGTGGTACTTCAGCGGACCACAGATGCGGTTTGCCATTCCTGCGCTGGCCGTTTTTTCGCTTGCGGCAGGTCTTTCCGCATCCACCCTCTTAAAAACATCCTCTCTGAGGACGGTGGCCGGCATGATAATACTTCTGGCTCTCGCCGCCAACTTCTTCTATACAGGCTGTCATGCCCGTGAGACTGCACAGCTTTCCCGCCTCGATAAGGCTAAGATCGGGCTCGGGTTGATCAGCGATGACGATTACTATAATTGTCTGGATATCTATCGTGTCGCCTCTTATGCAAACAAACATGTGCAGCCTGAAGAGAGGATTTTGGCGATAAATGAAAACAGAGGCTATTTTTACAAGAGCGAATTTATCTGGTTAGCCGACTGGCTCGTCATTCAGGGGCTGAGTGCCATGCCCGATGCCGATTATCTGCTGAAGAAGAACATCAAATGGATAATCGTGACAGGAATGCCGGAGGCGCAGGCAAAATGGCTTATGGACGGAGTAACCACAGAGAGACTGAGAGTAGAGTATTCATCCGGATCCGTAACTCTACTTCATATCCTTCGATAACTGCAGTCGGTTATCCCAATATGATAACAGATCAGCCAGCGTCTTATCTAACGGTATTGCGGGTTCCCACCCGATATGCTCCCTGCACTTACTGTTATCCCCATAAATAATCGGCATATCGGATGGTCTGAATCGCTCAGCATCGACTCTGATGTCCGCTTCCACTCCGGCCAGTTCCAAAAGCCTGACAAGTATCTGCTTTATACTGACGGCTCTGCCGCTGCAAACGTTATAGGCCTCACCGGAGACACCTTTCTCAAGCAGCAGATGATACGCCCTCACCACATCTCTGACATCGGCAAAGTCGCGTTCGGCGTCAAGATTGCCGGTTTCAATAAGAGGATCTCTGACGCCGCCGGCTATCTCGCTTACCTGCCGGGCAAAGCCGGGACAGACAAATCGGTCGTCCTGCCGCGGACCTGTGTGATTAAAAGCGCGTGTCCTGATAATTCGCAGATCGTAGGAGTTGTGATACTGGTAGCCCAGCATGTCCTGAGCCACCTTGCTGACGGCATACGGATTACCCGGTCTGAACGGAGCGGTCTCGCCAACCGGCAACTCCCGGGGATCGACTATTCCGTATTCTTCACCGGTACCGCATAGCAGTATGGAAGGCGTCCTCTTCATCTTCCTGGCAGACTCCAGGATGTTCAGCGTTCCTTTGATATTAACGTCCATAGTCAGATGCGGGTCCGAAAACGACAGCGGCACAAAGCTTTGTGCCGCCAGATGATATACCCTTTCAGGAGATATCATATCGAAAGCATCGTTAATCGTCCGACCGTCCAGTATATTGCCGGTCAGTAACTCAATCCGGTCACGCAGGTGGGCAAGATTATCCAGCTTGTCATTAGGATGACAAATACCGTAAATCGTGTTGTCGGGGTCCGCAGCCAGCAACTCCGCCAGATGACTGCCGACAAATCCTGCTATTCCGGTTATCAGTATGTTCACAAAACCACCCCGCGTTATCTGACTATACTCAATAGCATCTAAAGCTTTGAAGGGCTTATACAGGCAAACCGTTACAAGGACGGCCCATAGATATGTAGCGGAATCCGTAATCCGACATGCGCTCCACATCATATATATTGCGGCCATCGATTATAACTGGCTTGTGCATGCGCCCTTTCAACTTTGAGAAATCAAGTTCCAGAAACTCGCTCCATTCCGTCAGTACCAGCAGCACATCCGCATCGACTGCCGCCTCATATGGGCTGTCAGCCCTGATCAGTCCGGCAATCATAGTTGAAGCGCTTTCAAACGCCATCGGATCGTATGCGGAGACTACGGCGCCATCTGCAATCAATGCATTCAATACAGGTACGGACGGAGCCTCCCGCATGTCATCGGTGTTGGGCTTGAATGCCAATCCCAATACTCCTATGACCTTTCCGCTCAGCACGCCCAGTTCTTCCTTGATTTTGGAGATAAAGAGTTCACGCTGATAAGCGTTTACTCGCTCCACCTCACGCAGCATTGCCAACGATACTCCGTTTCTCTCGGCCGTTGACATCAGAGCTTTGACGTCTTTGGGAAAGCAGGATCCTCCGTAGCCCAGACCGGCGTTAAGAAAGAGCGGCCCTATCCGTGGATCCAATCCCATACCCCTGGCTACGGTAGCGACATCGGCACCTATGGTTTCGCACAGGTTGGCAATAGCGTTTATAAACGATATCTTGGTAGCAAGAAAGGAATTGGATGCATATTTGATCATTTCCGCCGTGCGTAAATCCGTTATCAGAACCGGTGCCTTAAGAGGTTTATAGAGTTGCATGATTCGTTCGGCTGCGGCGGTGCTGTCACTGCCTATTATAATACGCTCCGGTTTCAAAGTATCGCTCACGGCACTCCCCTCCCTGAGGAATTCCGGATTAGAGACGACATCAAAGGATATGCTCTTATCGATTGCGTGTTCCCTGATCGTCTTACTCACCAACTCCCCGGAGCCGACCGGAACGGTACTCTTATTAATTATTATCTTATAATCCCTGAGGTTGCGGCCTATATCTGCTGCAACAGAGAGAACCTGACTCATATCGGCCTCACCGTTATCCGCCTGTGGCGTGCCTACAGCAACGAAAATGATCTCGGACTCTTCAATCGCATAATCGAGAACACTGGTGAAGGAAAGACGGCCCGCCCGGACGTTCTTCAGCAACAGCTCTTCAAGGCCGGGCTCATATATCGGCATTTTCCCGTTTTTTAAATTCTCTATTCTAGCCGTATCCCTGTCAACGCAAATGACGTCGTTCCCCAACTCGGCCAGGCAAACACCTGTAGGAATACCTACATAACCTGTGCCCACTACGGCAATATGCATACGTTCCTCCTCTAAGCTTCAGTCAGCCGACAATCAAATCTCCCATTCCCTGCAAAGAGCGATTATCAGCTTTTGGACATCACGGCCACACCCAGGCAGATTATACATACCCCGGCCCAACGGACCATTGTAACGTGCTCCTTCAGTATCAGCCAGGATACCAGCAGCACCGCAACATAGCTCAGCGATATCAGCGGATACGCGAAGCTGAGTTCGACCTTGGACAATACCAGCAGCCAGATAAGGGTGCTTACAATATATAGGCCAATACCTGTCCAGACATGGGGCATCATAAGTATTTTCATCAATTTAGCAGTCACCAGATTATCGGCAGCCACATTGGCCCTCAACACTCCTGACTTTATGAATACCTGCCCGATCGATCCGAGTAAAACCGAAATCACGATCTGATAAAGGGGGTTCATTACGATACCTCACACATCATATTTTTCTATCTTTTTCCTGCACCGATACACCAGCATGCTTTGCCAGCAGTGCCAGCAAAAGAAAATGCGGTATAGAGAGAATACGTCCGATTCTCTTAGGTTCCCGTGCAACGCGATAGACCCATTCGAGACCGCAACGCTGCATCCATACCGGCGCTCTCTTCAGACGTCCGGATATAACATCGAAACTCCCCCCTACGCCCATACATACGGGAACGCCGAGAACGTTCTTATAACGATCAATCCACTTCTCCTGCCTCGGGATACCAAAGGCGACAAAAAGAATATCCGGAGAAGCCTTTACAATATCATCGATTACGACGTCTTCCTCATCCTTATCATAGTATCCGTCTCTGACGCCGGCCACCGTCAGTCCGGGATACCGGGCTCGCAGCTTATCGGCCGCATCAAGAGCCACACCCGGTTTCGAACCCAGCATATATACGGAATACCCCTTACCGGCCGCCATGGCGCAAATAGCGTTAAGGAGGTCGATCCCGGCTACCCTGTCCTGAAGAGGATGCTGCAGCAGCCGCGATGCCAGTAAAACTCCCGCCCCATCAGGCGTCACCAGGTCGGCACGATTGATTATATCCTTCAATTGTTCATCATCCCGGGCCTGCATAATGGCCGGGGCGTTAGGGGTAATCACGACATGCGGCCGTTTTGTCTTGATGAAATCTTCAACCTGGTGGAGGGCCTCATCCATGTTCACATGGCTTACCTTGACATCCATTATCTCTATAGTATCCATACCGGTCATGCGCTTTACGACACGACGAGGCGCCAGAAGAAGTACCAGAACAAAGAGCAGATAGCCGATACTTATGCCGCAAACAAGAAACAGAATTTTCACCCACAACAACCATGTCACGTTGGCAACTACTACAAGCGCCAGAACGCAAAGATAAGCAGTAGCGATGGTCCTCAGGCGGATAACAGCCCTCTCCGATATGCCCAAATCGATCATCAGACGATAAAGGTAGGCAGATGGTGCGCCGATACTGATAGATGACGTTTCCCGCTTTATGGTAAATGCGAAAGGATAAGCACTGTTTATCAGGGGAATACCCATCACCATAACAGGCAACAGAAACACCAGCGAAGCGGTATACTTCAGCGCGCCGATGATAGCAATACTCCCCAGCAGATAGCCGGGCAGAAGGCTTCCTTTTGGTGACAGGACCTGATCTTTTCCACCCCATCCCAGAAGAATCCCCAAAGAGCATCCGGCCAGGGATAACGACATTGCCACAGTATAGAACGTTTCCTGGCGTTGTATGCAGGCGGCCGCGGCAAAAGTCAGAGCGGATATCGCCGTCAGTCGCAAGGAAAGGCCCGGCAATTTATCGGTGCTCTCATACAGTCTTGACGATAGAAGCAGCCAGAGAACCGTTATCGGCAGAGCGTACCAACCCAAGCTTATACCGGCCCCGGCTGCACTCGAATATACGTTATCAATCCTGATGCCGTAACGAAAGGCTATCAATGCCATGAGTATCACGACAACTGACGCATAAAGATGATTTACTCGTCCCGGTTTAAGCAAGTATCCCAGAGCAGCTATTGCTCCGGAACTGATAAGCAGTCCGGTAAGACGATCACCGGCTCCCCCGCTGCCGTCCAGAAGCAGTGTCAGGGCAAACGCCAGAAAGAGGACAATTTCCCCGGGCAAGCGAACCTTCCCGTTGCGTACTGCCGCAAATCTTGTCAGCAGAAATGAGAACGCCACTCCCGCCAGAATATAAACCGCACCTCTCCAAAAATCGGACACACTTACCCCCCGTTAAGCTGCATGATGACGATCGATAAAGTCGACCATATTGCAAAATTGATTATCATCGATTTATCCCGGAACATCTGTTCCGGAGTGCCGCCGATGTCTTCATTATGCATCAGGTAAAGATATCTGAAAAGGCCGTAAATAACCGACGGAATGGTCAGCATCAGCATAGGACTGTGTCCGGCATAGAAGGTATAAAGTGAATATGCCATGATTACGGTAGACATGGTAACGGATATCAGTTGATCCAGCATTTCTATGCTGTACATGCCCAGAACGGCCCTGTGCACGGCGGCGGAACCATCACCCAGGAGAAGAAGTTCATGCCGCCTCTTGCAAAGAGCCAGAAACAAAGCCAGCAAGAGAGAGCAGATAACAATCCAGGGGGAGATGCCGGGTCCGATTACCACACACCCGGCTATGACCCGCAGAACAAACCCACCTGCTATTGCCAGGACATCAACAAAGAGTACCTTCTTTAATGCTACGGAATACAACACGGTCAACAGATAATAGCACGCCGCTGCCAAGGCAAAATGTAAACCCAATGAGAATACCAACGTGAGGATGCCGGCAAAGACGACCAGCATCGCTGCGGCCGTATATGCCGTTGCCGGATTCATTCGGCCGGATGCCAGTGGCCTGCTGGATTTCCGGGGGTGATTCCGGTCATTTTCCAGATCTATTATATCGTTAACGATATATGCTGACGCTGACAGCATACAGAAGACACAGATCGCCAGCAGAACCACCGACAACATGTGCAGGTTCGTAAAGTTGCCCGTGAATATGAGCCCGGCCGCAAGAAAGATATTCTTGACCCACTGGTGCGGTCTCATCTCCAGCAATAAATCTCTCAGTCTGACGTTAAATGCAGTCTGACGGCTGGAGTACGGTATCGATTGCTTCTCTAAGGTTGCCATCATTCACCCGTTTTACAATGCTGACTTTTCCAATCTTTTCGGCCAGAACGAAGCTCGGGACGGAATCCACGCATTTCTTATCCCTGGAGAGCGCCGCCAATACATCGTCATATCCGCCAAATGCATACTTCAGCGGTAATCCCAGTCTATCGATTAATCCGTTTTGCCTCAGTTCGTCTTCATACGAGAGGAATCCCTCCAGTACGGATAACCTTGCAGCGGCCACCATACCTACGGCAACTGCCTCTCCATGAACTATGGAACCGTAGCCGCCGATATACTCAAGCGTATGTCCAATAGTATGCCCGTAATTGAGAATCGCTCTTCGACCCGCTTCATATTCGTCTTCAGACACAACAGATGCTTTTATCGAACAGGACTTGTGGATAATCTCAGCAATCTTGTCAGGCTTTAAGGCGAGTATCTGCGAAGACGAGCACTCTAAGAAATCGAAGAAGCGAGTGTCATAAATGATACCATATTTGATCACCTCTGCCAAACCGGCCCGGATTTCCCGCATCGGCAGGGTCCTGAGAAAACCGGTTTCGGCGATTACCAGGCGAGGCTGATAAAAGGCACCAATCAAATTCTTTGCCAGAGGATGATTAACAGCCACTTTACCGCCTACACTGCTGTCCACCTGTGCCAGAAGAGTAGTAGGCGCCTGGAAGAACGCTATCCCTCTCATATATGTCGAAGCAACAAACCCCGCCAGATCACCGATCACACCACCACCCAGTGCCAGCACACCGGATGATCTGTCGAAACCGTGTTTCAACAGTATATCGTATACTCGTTCCGCTTCAGCCAGAGTCTTTGTGGCCTCTCCGGAGTTCAAGACGATACTGTATACGGAAAAAGAACGTTTTAAATCATCGGCAATCCTTTTCAGGTAAAGCGGTGCGACGTTATGATCGGTAATAATTGCCAGTTTACCCTTGAACCCTGTAGCCGAAATCCGCTTATTCCAGTCGTCAAACCTGTCGGCAATGATAATATCATACGACCGTTCCTGCAAATCCACGGTAACGGTCGATGCGCAATCCACTGACGACGGCCTGAATCTTCCGGCTATATCTTCAGCAGTCTCCAAGACAGAGAGGCTATCCGTCTCGATGCAGATATCAGCCTTACTATAGCCGGCTTCTCTTTCGGCCATAAAAGATGCCAGCAAACTCATATCACTGCCGATCTTATCAAACAAGGGACGACCGGATGTACCTGCCAGCCTCGATGCCACAGCTTGCGGGGATACCCGCAGATGCACCAGGAGCCCCTTTTCCTTGAGAATGCGGATATTCTCCTCTTTGACAAGCGTGCCACCTCCGACGGCAATTACCTTTCCTTCGCCCTTTATGCTCGATATTACATCGCTCTCAAGCGCCCTGAAACAAACTTCGCCGTCATCATGGAAGAGCCTTTCGATGGATTTACCTGATCGTGCAGCCACCAGTTTATCGGTATCAAGGAATTCCATTCCCATGATGCGCGCCAGAATTCGTCCCACGCTGCTTTTGCCGCTTCCCATAAACCCCGCAAGTATAATATTCATCTATACACGCACCCGCTATCTACCGGAGATCAGTTTTTTATATGCATTATAGTTCTCTTGAAGCTCTGCCATGGAATCCCCGCCGTGTTTCTCCAGCAGCGCCCTGGCAATAACAAGACAAACCTCGGCCTCAGCTACTACCGATGCGGCAGGAACCGCGCACACATCCGATCTCTCCGCATGTGCACTGACCGCTGACTTATCCATCATATCAACGCTATCCAACGGCTTCATCAAAGTGGGAATAGGCTTCATCGCCGCACGAACGACTATCTCTTCACCGTTGGACATGCCGCCTTCGATGCCGCCTGCATTGTTGCCGATATGCCGGTAAGTGTTACTCACAGCATCGTAACAGATAGGATCATGTACCTTGCTGCCGGGCCTGGATGCAACACCAAAGCCCAGTCCAACCTCTACGCCTTTTACAGCCGGTATTCCCATGACAGCCTGAGCAAGCTGTCCATCAAGCCGTCTGTCTGCTTGAACATGGCTTCCGATACCCGGATGCAAACCCCGAATACGCACTTCAAAGACACCGCCCAGCGTATCACCGTCATGCCTGGCCCTGTCAATCTCTTCAATCATAGCCGCTTCAGCTTCAGCATCCGCACAATAGAGACGAGAATTGCTTACAGCCCCCTCACACTGCCACGGATCGATCTTATCCTTAATACTGATACCGCCGATGGAAACGATGTGTGCCATAGCCGTTATCTGCAGTTCCTGCATCATCCTTCCCGCCACCGATCCCAGAGCTACCGTAGCGGCCGTACCCCTTGCGCTGGATCTCTCCAGTATGTTTCTAATATCGGTTTGGTTGTATTTCAGGCTGCCAGGCAGATCGGCATGACCGGGACGAGGCCTGGATATGGAAGCATCGTCTGCAGGACCGTCTGAACCGGATAAAGGGAAAGGAGCCATCTTTTCCTTCCAATTCTTCCAATCCAGATTACGGATCATCAGTGCTATCGGTGAACCCAGCGTCATGCCGTGCCGCACCCCGGATAGAATATTCACCCTGTCTCTTTCAATAGACATCCGGGCGCCTCTACCGTAACCGCCCTGACGCTTTGCCAGATATTTATCGATGTGATCGGCCTCCAGATAAAGGCCGGAAGGCATGCCCTCAATTATTCCCAACAGTGCCTCACCATGCGATTCTCCGGCAGTCAACCAGCGCAACATAGCGCTTCCCCCTTAAAAAAACAATGACACCCTAGGGTGCCATTGTTTTCATTTCATCCTTATCGTAGTTTAATACGGCAGTATATGCGGCGTCAAGAATATGACCAACTCGGATGAGACGTCACTCTTATTTTTGTTTTTAAAGAGGTTACCAATTAATGGCAGATCACCCAATATCGGTATCTTATATGATGAGTCATTCTGGGTCTTCTGTGCCAGACCGCCGATGACTATCGTTTCACCGTCGCGCACGCGAATCGTGGTTAATGCCGTCCTCCTGGCCATATTGGGCGGAGCATCAGCCGTTGCCTGGCTGGTAAGGGTACTAACCTCAGGCATAATCATGGTAGTTACCATACCGTTGGGATGCACCTGGGGTATTACCGTCAAGGCAATACCCACCTGAGCGGTCTCCCATATCGTTTCCGTTATAGTCCTGTACGACGTAGACGTTCCGGTAGTTGTCGGTTCTTCCCTAACCCGGGTTATCTTGTAATTATAATCTTCAGCCAGCAAGATACGGGCAGCCTGGTTATTGATAGCGGCAATCTTGGGACTGGTAAGTATCTTGGCCTTGTTTTCACTGACCAGTGCTTCGAGTGCAGCCGTGAAAACGTTAGGCAGTACGGTACCGTATTTAATGCCTCCGCCGGTATTTACATCTATGCTCTCGGTTCCGTCAATACTGGTTGTAACCGGCGTGTTAAGATCGACTCCCAGCTTTCCATTGGCCAACTGCCAGGAAACATTGAAGCGGTTGGAAACACCGTTCTGCATATCCACGAACTGCGCCTCTATCAACACTTCAGGAGGCGCTACATCAATCGCTGCCAATATTTTTTTAACTTGTGCCCGCTTCTCGGGCTTTCCCATTATAATAACGGAATTCAGCGGCGAATACGCCCTAATCTGTATCTGATCAAGAATGGTTGCTAACGCAGCTCCTCCCGCAGCGCCGCCGGTAGCGGTCCCGCCGGCCATATAACCTGTTGTTCCGATAGTTGTCCCGGTAGTCGTTCCGGTTGTCGTTCCGGTTGTCGTCGTTCCGGTTGTTGAAGTAGCTCCGAAAAGGCCAATTCCAGTTGTGCTGGTAGAGGAACTTCCTGAAGTGCCGGTGCGTGTCCCGCCATAAGATGTAACGCCCGTGGTAAAAGCAGAGTAGCCGTAAAGGCTGGAGGCGGCAGAAGGCACAAAAAATCCCAGGAAGTTTCCTACGTCCTCCATGCGGGCGTATTTCAGCCGGTAGAACTCGATATCGCCTGCAGGCTGTAATTCATATACGACATAGGGGTTTTCACGCTTCTCCCAAGTCAATGTGGGTAGAGATTTGACGATTAGGTCGAGCACATCTTCCAGCAGCATATCGTTCACCGAAAGTGTAACCTTTCCTTCGACACCATCGGCTATGACAATATTGGCGCCACTGCTGGTAGCCAGCAATCTGACCACCTCTTCGACCTTCAATCCCTTCACGTCGAGGGATACCGTACTCTGCTCATCTGCAGCCGCCAGTTGAAAGGATAGCAAAACAATCACCGTTATCAGCAGCAGACCCCGACAAAGGATCCTTTTCAGCGTCATCATCAAATCTCCCCCTAGTTAGCTTTTAAGCCTATTTACGACGTTACAGCGCCAAGTTGATCGTATCGTTATCCTTTTGCAGCACTACCTTGCCCGTATCGGCTTCGATACTCTTTATTCTCCACCCCTGCGACAATACATCGCCGGTCTTGGCAACATAGGATTGCTTTTCATCCTCAATAACGGCCACATTTGCCTGCCCTTTAAGAATAGCCTTCAAAGCAAATCGCGGCTTGGGCTTGGGCGGCGGCGGCGGCGGCGGCGGCGGTGGCGGCGGCTTTATTGCCGCTCCCTCGTGGGTTACCGTAAGTACAACCGCAGGCGTAGCAACCTGAGGTACCAGTCCATACGAAACTCCTATCGGCGCAAGCCCGGGGCCGGGAGCAGGAAGTCCCAGCACTTCGGCAGTATCACGCGATATCGGACCTTTTGGCAACACCGGCACGGCCTGTTTCGCTTTCTGCTCCCATAAACTGCGCTCAGTTAGTGCAACCTCCGGCTTAGGCAGCGCAATCTGTTTTTCACCGTACGCAGGCCATTGAACTTTACCTGTCAGCCTACTGGGGCTGAACATACCGCCCGCAACAGGACTCCTGCCGGCCGAGCCGGAACTTAAGCCACCGGGTTTAGCCAGCGGCACAAACGGGTCCTGTCGTCCCTGTGCCCAGTTAAACCGTCGGGGAGCCGATGCCGGCACTTCCACAAATACCTGATTCGGTACATCCACAGCAGCCACAGTAGCAGCAGGCGTTACCTCTGCTGCCGGCGGTTGTGGGCCGGGAGGAGTTGGAGGCCCACCTGCATCAGGCGCTCCTACCGGCGCACCGCCCTCGGTCGTCGGTACACCGGCAATGTTGGCCGGCTGAGAACCCTTAGCCTTCAACAGATGGATTGCGCCCAGCGCCGCCAGAGCGGCCAGCAACACGCATAACAGTATAATCTTCTTCTTATTATCATCCATTAATCTTCACCAGCAACATCTGCTTTATATATAGTCGTTATCATCCGGCTACGAACCCGATTTCTTGATCTGATACATCGTCAACGGTATAGTTATGTTCAACGCGTAATTAGGTCCGGCGCTAACACTTCCAGTAGTTGAATTAGTTCCACCCTGAGCGGCAGTGCCCAGCGAAGATGCTATGGATACTTTATCGACTGACAATAAAATAGGGAATTTATTGAGATATGAGATATAGCCTCTTAATGCCTCGAAGTTCCGGGCACTTATCGTTAACGGCAAAGGCGTTGGAGCCCAATCGTAACTGCCACTGCCGGCTGTCGGAGCTGCGGCAGCCGGAGCCGCGGCAGTTCCGCCACCGGAAGCACTTCCGCTTCCCAGGGCAAAAGTTATCCCGTTCTTTGTATAGCTTAACCCATTTACATCCACACCGGAATACCCACCCAGATAATCGACCATAATCCTGAAAAATTCAGACGTCTGTAGAATAGTCAAAGGAATGACTTTACTGGCATCCAGTTCCTTATCTACCATTGCCGTTACCTGATTCATAAGCATGGTCTGCTTAACCTGCAGTTCAGGCAAGCGCTTAATGGTGCTCTTGGCTGACATGATTTTTGTTTCCTGAGAATCAGCCTCAGTATTGATTGTCGCTACCTCTTCAAGCTTAGGCTTGCACACACCAAGGAAGAAACCTACGCTGGCAACAATAAACAGCCCGATGATAACAGCAAACACGTGCAACAGAGATATCTTTTCAAACTTCATTATTCCATGCCTCCGCTATCCGCACCGCCGCCGCCCGGAATGCCGTCACCGGAATCTCCGGGTGGGGGTCCGGCTTCCATCCCCGGTTCAGGCGCCGGAGGGGCTGCCTGCGGCAAGCCTACCGGTTCAACAAGTTTGAATGTCACCTTGAACTGCAGCATACCAGGAGCGGCGGAAGCCTCTCCTCCCGCACCTTGTGCGGACGAACCGGCAAGATTGCCTTGATTCTTAGGCACTGTAAAAGACGTCGTATCGATAGTAACGTCCTTGAAATCCTTGCAATTCATAAAACTAAGATTGCATGTGGCAATCGATTTTGCCCCGCCCAGGGTACTGCAACTAAGGACGATACCATCCGGCGGCGCTATATCTACGGCAGTTACCCAGACATCCTTGGGCGTATACATACGTACAAGGTCAAGGACCGTTATCCATCGGTTATTGGTTTCCACAACTTTAGATTTAAAGTTCAGTTTCTCCTCAAGATTACTGATGGCGCTCTGCAAAGTGGATACCTGCGATAATTGAGCGGAATACTGCTGCAACTCCGCCTTCTTATCGTCAAGATGCCTTTTGGCCAAGGCGACCCTGCCGCTGAGCAGAATAAAAACGCATACCAGCAAACCGGCGTACATCGCGCTCATGGTACCGAACATTATTGCTATCTGACGTATCTTCCGCCGCCTTGCTATCTCCGGCGGCAGAAGGTTGATCTTGATCAATTACAACCCCCACCTAACGTTATTTGTCAAGAAACTCTCTAATGGCCAATCCGGCTGCTATGGAGAATACCGGTGCAGCTTCGGATATATACTTATCATCGAACGACGAAGTATCGATCATTGAAAACGGATCGGCAATCACTACCGGTATCCCCAGTTCGGCCACAAGGAAATTATCTATGTTTTTCAACCCTGAAGCGCCGCCGCTTATGATAATGCGATCGATATTACCCGAATCTTTTATCCTGCTCCTGAAATAATCAAGTGAACGCCTTATCTCGTTAACAATATCCTGCAATGCCGGACGGACAGCCTCCATCAGCTTTTCCATATCATATCCGGAAGCATCGTCCTGGGATGATACCGCATCGTCACCGGCTGTTTCCGGTAGCGATGGATCGGTATCAGCATGCTTCTCCCCCGCGTCCTGTCCGGAGACGGGCTCGCTGACAGCTCCTGCGTTATCCGTTGCCGGCTGTGTGCCGTCACCGACATTTACAGATCCCAGATCCAGCGCTTCTATACCATACAGAGCTTCCAGAGACAACCCCTGATATCCGCCGTCATTTCCAGGCAGATCAGCAGCCGGTGTCGCAGCTTCGCCTGCTGTCTGCTCCTCTTCCTCAGGCTTTACCGGCTGCGTGAAGAAGCTTGCCAGGTCCAGCATCTTGTTTGAATCGCCTGCCGCTTCAACGGTCAGGCCGGCATCCGCACCGGCATCGGGTTCATCTGAGGCGGAAGCCATGTTGAGTATCCTGTCGTAATCCTCGACAGTCTCCGTCGACGGTTCAATGACAGATCCGGCCTCATCCACACCGCTGGGTTCAACAGCGATATCCTGCTTCGGTATGATGGTGTGGGTCAGCTTTATCTGTTCCGCCTCGTCAAGACCTACCAGAAGAAAATTGCTTATCGCCTGAGTTACGTTCCTGCCGCCCGTCGGTATGCCACGATTGAAGCCAATATTCCCGTCTTTAATTATAGTAATATCCGTCATGGAAGCGCCAATATTTACAATCATTATATTTGAAGGCGCTTCCTCATCTCCATTTCTGCACACATCGATAAGCGATCTGGACAACGCCAGAGGTTCGATATCGATTGCTACCAGATCCAGCTTTGCGCTGCTCAATGCCGCTATATGATTATTAACCATTTCTTTTTTGGCAGCTACAAGAAGAACCTCCATCTGGGTCGCCTCGGCGTCATCACTGGGCAAGGATTTAAAATCAAGAACAACTTCCTTGGCAGGAAAAGGTATATACCTTTCAACCTCCCACTTCATGGCTTCAGACAGTTCGGCATCACCCATACGCGGCACTTCTATCAATCTGGTGATCAACGACTGACCGGCCAGAGAGGAAACGGCGGCAGACCTGCTGAAGCCCTCTCTGGCTATCAGACGCGACAAAGCTTCTCCGACAGCTTGAGGTTCGGTAATAATGCTGGCCTCAATTGCTTCCGACGGGGTCTCCTCAATACCTATATTGACAAGACGGAGGCCGCTCTTAGTGGCCTCTATCTCTACCATCTTTATTGAGTTAGTCCCGATATCGACCCCGGTATACCGGTTCTGCTGGCCGAGGATTTTGCTGAAGAAACTCATTTACATCCCCATAGTGTATTAATAACCAGTATTATATTCAACGCCCATGCGCCCTTCTCCTTCTTGGAAGCGCGTTTTGACCTATTTTATCATGGGCCTGGCTTTGGATACCAGATGCAACCGGTGCTCCGTTCCGTCACCGCTGTCGGTCTTTATCACGGTTATGTCTACGGTTACAATGCCGTTTGCACTGCAATTGAATTTTGTTTCTGTTTTAACTTTGCCGACAACAGCGTTCTCGCCATATTTCGGCGGAGTGGTCGTTGCATCAGTGTATACCCGTTTCATCAATCTGCCCTCGGAGTCGGTATAGTAGTGGATTAAATGACCATACCTTACGGGGACTTCATCTTTTGTTTCTTTGGCAAGAGGAGCTGTAGAACTATAGTTATATATAATGTTATAATTGCCACTCGTATCCTTTACTGGCAACACGACCCATAGATTTACATCATCATTATCCGTTAGCGGAACATCGGAGCCATCAGCAGCAACGTAGACGTACATAGCCTCTCTAATATCTTTGAGCACCGTATCCATGGCAATAACGGCGTTCTGCCGGATATCGACACGAGCATCGCCTTTATGGAAATAGTCGAAACCCACCAGCATGGGCCCCAGAACCAATCCCAGCAGAATAACCATAATGGCAACTGCAATAATCACCTCTACCAGGGTGAACCCTTGTCTGGATAATGTGCTCTTCGAGCGCGTTATCGGCTGTCCGTTCTCCGCAGTAGCACTGCTACGGAGGACGGGTCGGTTGTCGGTTGTCGGTTTCGGGATTCCCATGCCAGTCCTTTCAAGCAAGCCCCAATTTATTTTACTTCATGTCAGCGCGGCAGGCATTACAGATGGCGATTCAAAAAGCATCTCGTTACTACCTGCCCACCAGCGCTTGGCGGGAAATGCTTCGCTCTTTGACGCGCTCCTTCCAGGAGACCTTGACTTGCACCAGCTTCAGCGATGTTTCGGTAGTGGTAGCCGTAAGCGTGGAAGCTACATCGGTATCCGTAGCATACTCCACATATATCAATCCCGTGCCGTCCTCAAGGCCATCCTTATATCCGGTCTTAGGATTGAAAGTGTAAACAAGTTTGTCCTTCCATACATTGACTTCAAATCCTAGCCTGATAATATCCGTGGCCGACGGAGGAGTAACGAAGCTGACCAGGATATCGTCATCACTGAGGTCTCCGTCGCCGTCCTCACCGGTGGTAATGGTGTAAGCAGCGCTATCCAGCACTTGGTAATCTTTATCGGCACCCGGGGCTATTTCGACATCGCTTACCGCAAAGCCTGCAGGACAATTGAGAAAATAGAAATCGGTATTGCTGCCGTCAGGCGGAGTCTTTATCGCCGGCAAGCCGTCATACCCCAGTGCCCGCAATTCCTCCAACTGATAGACGGCCAGGGAATCGGCCACAGCCGCGGAATTGGTATGATCGATAGTTACGAAGCCCTCGGGAAATATCTTAATTACCGCCAGTATGCCTATCAGCAGTACAGCCATGGCAATCAGTATCTCCAACAGAGATAACCCGGAACGATTACCGCCGGCAAACAGCTTCTTACCTTTTGTGTCAGCCGCGCCGAAGCTCATAGCGCAACGGCGAGTAAATTTCACAATCATAGCATCACCATGAACTGACGGATGTCGGAGTATCAGCAGCGTTGTTTCTGTATCTGGCGCCTCGACCATCGCGATAGAGGACAAAGTAAACACCCTTGTGATCGCCTCCGGCACTCTTACTATCGTCCGGACCGTATTTGCCACAGAAGGGTAGCGGCGGATAATTGCCATCTGTATCGGCAAGCGTATCACCATAGCCGGACAAAGCAATAGTATCGTCAGGACGATATTTATCAAGAAGAGCAGATCTCTTCTTATCCAGACGATCAGCACTCTTGGCATAATTATAGCTTATCTGCTCCAGATAATCATCCGGATCAGATGCATTCCCGATAAGAGTCAAGTTTGAAGACAGTATGTTCCTGCTATCGCTCGGGCACCTGAATATACTAAACCCTCCCACATATCCGCCATCTTTAAGAACTCCTGCCCAGCTTTTATACGCGCCCGTTGTACCCTCCACCCTGTCGGGGATCTTGCGATCGTTATCAAGCGAATACATCCTTACAGCTTGTCCAATGCTCTTAATATTGCTTATACAGGCGGATTGCCTCGTCTTTTCACGGGCAGAGCTGAAAGAGGGATATAATATAGCGCTTAACAAGGCCACTATAGCCATAACGACCAGCACTTCCACCAGCGTGAAACCGCTCCTCATTGAGGTCATCGTAACGGATCGCAATTTCTTCGGCAATATTGTCTTCACACCCTAAGCTCCTTCAAAAATAAAGCCCAAAGTACCATGTCAGTATACTTGCACCAATAAATACGGCCGTTACGGCTCCGATAACCATATAGGGACCGAATGGGATATAATCTCTTCTAGTTTTTAACTTCGACGCCAACAGAATTATTCCTCCTGCGGCACCTGCTACAAAGGCCAGGACAAAGGATAACAGTGCCAGTTTCCAACCGAGAAAAGCGCCGATAGCGCCGGCCAGTTTGATATCACCACCGCCCAGAGCCTCGGCTTTAAAGACAGCGGAGGCAGCGACGGCAATGACATAAAAAACGGCAAAGCATAATACGGCACCGAATATGGAACCGGGCACCGAGATACCGTTTGCAAGTAACGGCAGATCAACTGTAGGCCTGGCGTATCCGGCACAGAGTAATGCCACATCAAATAGAACTCCGATAACAATGCCGCCCAGAGACACCTGATCGGGTATTATCTGGTGGTCCAGATCAACAAAGAACGCGATTATCAGCAGGGAGAACAGTATGGTATAACCGAGCAGATCAACGGTCAAGCCCTTTGAAAGATATAAAGCGACAAATGTCAATCCAGTCAGTATCTCTACCAGTGCATATCGAGGTGAGATAGCCGATTTACAGTAACGGCACTTCCTGCCGCCGGCGAGATAGCTCAAAACGGGAATCAAATCAACAGGCGCCAGTACGGCGGAACAATTTGTACAAGCCGAACGTGGTCTGACCACGGACTTATCCAGCGGCCAGCGGTATATGCAGACGTTGAGGAAACTCCCTATAAACAGACCCAGAACAAATACTATATACGGTATTACCAAAAAACAACCACCCTGTTCTATCCGCCTCCGCCGCTCAGGCCGCTTATCAGAGACACCATCGGCATCATCATGGCGATAACGATGAAACCGACGACGGATCCCAGTCCCACAATCATCAGAGGCTCCAGTGCAGCCGTCAAGCTTTCAACAGCCACATCGACTTCGTCCTCATAGAAATCGGCTATCTTGGCCAGCAACTCATCCAGGGCGCCGGTCTCTTCACCGACAACGATCATCTGCACCACCATCGGCGGAAAAAGCTTGCTTGCCGCCAGCGGCGTGGCAATACTCTCGCCCTCCCTGATACTGATTCTGGCATCAGTAACAGCTTTCGAGATAACCTCGTTTCCCAGCGTCCCGGACACCGTTTCCATGGCCTGCAATATAGGCACACCGCTGACCAGAAGCGTATTCAACGTACGGCTGAATCTGGCCATGGCCACCTTCTGATTAAGCGGACCGAATACGGGAAACTTCAGTCGCATCCAATCCCACTGTTTGCGCCCTGCCGCAGTGCTCGTATACTGCTTGAATGCAAAAATACCGCCACCGGCTGCAACAGGGAGAACATACCAGTATTTCTTCGAAAAGTCTCCAAGCGTCATAAGCATCATGGTCATTGCCGGCATCTGAATCTCCATATCCTTGAACATCTCCATGAACTTGGGTACGATGAACGTTATGAGACCGAAGACGATTATAACCGCCACGCTCATAACCAGGGTAGGATATGTCATAGCGCCCTTTATTTTGCGCTTCAGTTCCAGATCCTTCTCAAGAAACCCCGCCAGCCTCTCCAGAGTGGTATCAAGAACACCACCCACCTCTCCGGCACGCACAAGTCCTACGAAGAGCCCTGAGAAGACCTTGGGATACTTGGACAGAGCGGTCGACAAGGTGGAGCCGCCCTCTATCTCCTGCTGCACATTGGTTATTATCGTTTTCAAACCGTCGTTGGCAGTCTGTTCCTGGAGTATGTTCAGACAGCGCACCAGGGACACACCGGCATTTATCATAGTGGCGAACTGCCGGCAGAACAGCACCAGTTCCTTCAGGCCCACCTTGCGTTTACCCGGCAGCTTGAAGTTGAGGTTCATATTCATGCCTTTACCACCGCCGCTGCCCTTGGTTATGGACGTAACATAGTAACCCATCTCCATAAGGCGACTGGCAACGGTTCTGTCATCTGCAGCATCGATAGTTCCACTGATCACCTGTCCTGTGGCATCTTTGGCAATATAAGTGTAAGCCGGCATCTGGTTACCTCCTCTGTTTTCCGTAATCCTGCCTTGCCTCGGCGATCATCTTCTGCAGGTCAGCCGGATTTATGGCTCTGCTGACGGCATCGTCATGGCTTATGAGGCCACGCGAGTAGAGATCCTTCAAAGATTGATCCATTGTCTGCATGCCAAACTGTGCGCTCGTCTGTATGATGGAATACATCTGATGAGCTTTGGCCTCTCTGATAAGATTCCTGATAGCCGGCGTAGCCACCATAACCTCAACGGCAGCCACTCTGCCCGGTTGACCCATTTTGGGTAGAAGCTGCTGAGCTACGATGGCCTCCAGGTTATTGGACAATTGCGTCCTTATCTGTTCCTGCTGATAAGGAGGAAATACGTCTATCATTCTGTCGACAGCCTGAACGGCGTTGTTGGTATGAAGGGTTGCCAGCACCAGGTGACCGGTTTCGGCAATAGTAATGGCAGCGGAGATCGTCTCCAGATCCCGCATCTCGCCTACAAGTATTACGTCGGGATCTTCACGAAGAGCAGCCCGCAGAGCATTGGAAAAAGACATCGTATCCATTCCCAACTCACGCTGATTTATGATGCTCTTGCCATGGGTATGCAGATACTCCAACGGGTCTTCAATTGTTATGATGTGAGCGTTACGCTCGTTGTTGATCTGGTTTATCATAGCTGCCTGCGTCGTGGATTTACCCGAACCGGTAGGTCCGGTTACCAGAATAAGCCCGCGCGGGCGCCTGGAAAGCCCGACCAGCATCTTAGGCAGGCCTAATTGATCGAGTGTAGGTATTTGCGCAGGGATAAGACGGAAGGCACCCGCCATGGCGCCTTTGTCGCGATATATGTTCACCCTGAAGCGTGCCCGATCACGCAAAGCATAGGAAAAATCCAATTCCATATTCGTTTCAAAGCGCTTTACCTGCTCATCGGTAAGAATATCGTAAAGCATGCGCTGAACATCATCCGCCGTCATCGCTTCGACTTCAAGAGGCACGAGCCTGCCGTCAAGACGCAGCGTAGGCGGCACACCCACCAAAAGATGAAGATCGGATGCACCTTTTTCATGAACGATCCCCAGCACGATATCCAGCGTTAACTGATCTAATTTACGCATCTTTACACCATCATCCGACAAATACTACCCGCATGATCTCATCGAACGTCGTCATGCCCTGCATAACCTTCTGCAGTCCGTCATCCTGAAGCGTTATCATGCCGCCTCTCCTGGCGGCAGCTTTTATCTCGTGAACCGGGGCCCTGCGCAGTGTCAGGTTGGACATCTCTTCCGTCATAGGCATCATCTCATATACGCCTATTCTGCCTTTGTATCCGGTACGTCGGCAGAGTTCACAACCCTCTCCGCGGAAAAGCTCAAGATCATCGTCGCTCTCTTCCATACCCAGTCGCTTCAGAGAGCCTGCCGGCGGCTTATAGGAAGTCTTGCACTCCGGACAGATTACCCTGGCCAGACGCTGTGCCAGAATTCCGATGACCGACGAAGCTACAAGGAAGGGCTCGACCCCCATATCTACCAACCTCGATATGGTGGTAGGAGCATCGTTGGTATGCAGTGTGCTGAGCACGAGGTGACCGGTAAGAGCAGCATGGACAGCTATTTCAGCGGTGTCCAGATCTCGAATCTCACCGACCATTATTATGTCGGGATCCTGACGCAAAAAGCTCTTCAGGGCGTTGGAGAAGGTCAAACCCGCTTTATAATTCACCTGCACCTGGTTGATACCCTGGAGCTGATACTCGACAGGGTCCTCGATCGTTATGATGTTCTTTTCCGGAGAGTTGAGCTTCTGCAGAATAGAATAAAGAGTCGTCGTTTTCCCGCTACCTGTAGGGCCGGTTACCAGGATCATGCCGTTGGGTTTGGTTATCATATCCTCCATTTTAGATTGAGTCTCCGTCAGAAAGCCCAGCTTATTCAAACCTATCAGAACGCTGCTCTTATCCAGAATACGCATAACTATCTTCTCGCCGTATATGGTGGGCAGCGTTGATACGCGGAGATCTATATCCTTCTCTGTCGTCTTGACATGTATACGGCCGTCCTGCGGTACCCTGCGCTCGGCGATATTAAGATCGGCCATGATTTTTATTCTGGAAGAGAGCGCCGGATGGATATACTTAGGCATTGACATGACATCATGAAGCACACCGTCAACACGGTAACGCACCCTCAGAGCGTTCTTTTCAGGCTCGACATGAATATCACTGGCCCGGTCCTCGATAGCTCGCATAATCAGCGTATTGACAACCCTGATTATGGGAGCTTCCTCGACCATCTCCTTCAGCCTGTCCACCGAGAGCGACAGGTCGGATTCGGTCTGGGTCATGTCCAGTTCCTGCTCCATCCCCCCGCCCATATCGGCCAATGCATCCTTAACCGTATCTTCAACCTTATAACCGCGACTGAAGACATCCATTATGTCGTCTTCGCTGGCTATTACAGGTTCGACTTCATAACCGGTTATCAGGCGTACATCGTCGATGGCGAATATATTCA
Source organism: bacterium (assembly GCA_028699365.1). Lineage (GTDB taxonomy): Bacteria > UBP13 > UBA5359 > UBA5359 > UBA5359 > UBA5359. Next base: position 37,802 of record JAQVUQ010000001.1, read on the forward strand.
GAGGATCAACCATGGCCACTGTCAGCTTATTGCCGCGCCGGTTTATCGGAACAAGTTTGTATCTTTGTGCGATATGCAGCGGCACAAGCTTTATAACACCGGGATCAACCGGATAATCGCCCATATCGACGTATTCGACGCCCAACTGCTTTCCCAGCGCTTCAAAGATATCCTTGTCGGTAGCCATACCCATGTCTACCAGAACACGGCCTATAGGCTCCCCTGTTTTCTGTTTGACGGAAAGAGCCTGCTGTAATTGCTTATCTGTTACAACGCCGGATTCAACCAGTATCTCACCCAGCAGCTTTCGTTTGTTGCCCATAATCTCCTCCCACGCATCTCTCTGTTTCAATACACGCCCCCGCACGGGAAGCGATCTACGTGTCTCGTCCCAGGTAATTCAACAGCGATTGTTTCATCGCCTTTACAGGAGCCTCCCTGTCCAGCCATATCTTCATGGATTCGGCTCCCTGATAAATCAGCATGCCCAAGCCATCCATAACCGACGCCCCTCTTTCAGCCGCCTTGCGCAACAAGACCGTAGGAGAGGGAGCATATATCAGATCATATACCAGCATGCCTTTCTTTATTATATCATACCCACAGGCATCCATAGGGGACAAATCTGCATTTTTATCCATTCCGGCCGAAGTTGTGTTTATCAGGCAATCGATACAGCCGGCCAGAACGTTGATATCGCTTAAAGAAAGAGAGTGCAGACGCCCGCCGGCAACAGCTTCAAAGTCAAGACATACTTCTTCAGCCCTGGAAACGGTACGATTGACAATATAAACCTTGGCGGCACCACCGATCAGTAAGGCATAGACAACAGCTCTGGCAGCACCACCGGCACCCAGAACTGCATATCGTTCACCGGATA
>JAQVUQ010000557.1 GCA_028699365.1 bacterium
GATGCTTACCAGCAGTTGCCTGGTTCTGTCGGCAATATCCGGATCCAGGCTGGAAGTGGGCTCGTCCAGGAAGAGTATCTCCGGATCGTTGAGCAGCGCCTTGCAGAGGTTGAGACGCACCTGCTGCCCGGAGGATAGCTGCCCTGCCAGCTTGCGCTCAGTTCCCTGCAGGCCCAGGACGTCCAGAAGCTGCTCTATCTTGGCTCCCGGACGGCGCACATCGTAGAGCCGGGCAAAGACGTGCAGGTTTTCGCTCACCGTGAGGTTGGCCGGCAGGTTGACGTAGGCCGAGGAGAAGTTGACCCGCTGGGCTATCCGCTGACGATGCTGGGCCAGGTCCATTCCCAGCACTTCGATATGTCCGGAAGTGGGCGTGATAAGGCCCAGCAGCATCTGCACCGTGGTAGTCTTGCCGGCTCCGTTTGGCCCCAGCATGCCCAGGATCTCTCCGCGCTTTGCCTCAAAGCATATGTCATCGACGGCTTTAAAACTGTTGAAAGCCTTGGTGAGATGCTGAGCCCGTAAGTTAGTGTTATCGCTCGTTATACTCATAAGAATTTTAATACCCTGTCCTCTGTCCGGCTAAACCGTCAGAGTGCCTATAAACAGCCCTGCCAGTCCGGCCAGCAGGATCACTATCAGCGGATGAAGCCTGAAGCGGAAGATTGCAATAAGAGCAAACGGAAATATCAGGCCGGATAAACTCGGCATCAGGCCGGGCCCCAGGAGATGAGCCATGCCCATAAGCTTGACGGTGGCCAGTATCAGTATGGCCAGCACGGCCGGGCGCAGCATGGCCATCATGCTCTGTATCTGTCCCATATGCGACAATCTGCCGTAGAAGTGGGACGCCAGCGTGGCCAGAATGATCGACGGCAGTATAACGCCGACAACGGCTACTACCGATCCCGGTATCCCGGTTATCTGATAACCGGCAAGAGCGGCGCAATTGATGGCTATGGCGCCGGGAACCATGCCGGACAGCGTTATAGCCTGCACCAGTTGCTGCTCCGTAAGCCAGTGATTGCGCTGAACTATCTCGCTCATGATCAGAGCGATGGCGGCATAACCGCCACCATAAGAGAAGAGACCGACTTTGAAGAACGCCAGTATCAGGCTGGTAAGCATGCTCATATATCATCGACCTCCCCGGCCGTTGAGACAGGCAGGTTGCAAATAGCTTCCTGATAGAAGTATCGTCTCAGGCCCGGAATATAATAGACCAGCAGGCCGAGAACCATTGCCAGAATGACGACATATATCATGGGCAGCCATAGACCCAGCAGCAGGAATATCACCGTCATGACCGCAGGGCCCGGCTGGGTGACGATGCGTCGTCCCAGGCTGACTACCACCTCTACGATGATTGCCAGCACACCGGCTATGGCACCCTGCATAAAGCGAGAGACACCCGGTAAGTCCAGAAAGCGCATGAGGGTTGTGACTACCAGCATGATAATGATAAAGGGTACCGACAGAGCCCCAACGGCGCTGACCAGAGCGCCCCAAAATCCGGCTATCCTGTAGCCTACAATAATGGAGGCGTTAACCGCTATCGGCCCCGGAACGATCTGGGTAAGGCAGATAACGTCAAGGAATTCGTCGTCGGTCATCCAGCCATTGCGATTGACGACCTCCTCTCTGATAAGAGGGAGCATGGCCAATCCGCCGCCTATAGCGAAGCTGCCGATGCGGATAAAGGTAAGAAATAGCCTGAGCAACATGATAATGGATCCTCCAGCTTCACCATTATATCACATCATATTTACATCAAAGATATCCGCAAAAAACACCGTCAGCGGGTTTCCATCGCATTTGGTATATAGTATTATAGATAAAGCACTTATTCTCTATTAAAGGAGCAAGGCATAATGAAGATTTATAAAGCGGCCATGGTAGGTTGCGGAGCACTGGCCCAGGGCGCTCACCTGCCCAATATTGTGAAGAACCCGCGTCTGGAACTGGCGGTGGCCTGTGATGTGGATGCGGCTACGGCGCAGATGTGCAAGGAGAAGTTCGGCGCCGGAAGGGCCGAGACGGACTGGCATAAGCTGATAGACGATAAGGATATAGATCTGTTTGTGCTGGCCACTCATACCAATCTGAGGGGCGAGTTCATCGTCCCGGCTCTGGAGGCCGGCAAGCCGGTTTACACCGAGAAGCCGCTGGCACCCAGCCGGCAGGAGATGGTGGATATCGTCAAGGCTTCCCGCCGGACCGGTGTGCCGGCGTGCGTAGGGCATAACCGCCGTTCCAGCCCGGCCATGCTGGAGTTCAAGCGGCTGCTGGACAGGGCCAAATCAGGAGAGACGGCGGCAACCAAGCCCAGCGTGGATCGTTCCGGAGAGCGGGCGCCGCTGCCGGAGGAGAGCCAGCTTCAGATGCTGATGCGGGTGAACGACGACGTCAGAAGCTGGAAAGACTGGATCTTCTGGGATGATGAGGGCATAATGTTTGCCGAGATGGTGCATTTCATTGACCTGGCACTCTGGCTCAACGATGCTTATCCCGTGCGCGTCTTTGCTGAAGGCTCCGTCA
>JAQVUQ010000558.1 GCA_028699365.1 bacterium
CTGACGCTCCATCACTGCCTGCACGGCCCTTATCTGATCGCGAAGACGGGCAGCCTGCTCAAAATTGAGCGCTCCGGCTTCCGCCTCCATTCTCCCGGACAAGTCCTTTATCAGTTCCCGGCCGTGCCCGCCCAGAAAGAGAGCGGTTCTGTTACAGAGATCGGCATACTCCTCACGGCTTACCCGTCCGCTGCAGGGACCGGCACAGAGCTTGATCTGGCAGTTGAGACAGGGACGCTCCGCTTGCCCGTCGATCTCGTGCCGGCAACTGCGAAGCCCGAAAAGGCGCTTGACCAGCTTGAGAGCATCTCTGACGCCCCTGACATCGGCGTAAGGCCCAAAATACCTGGCGCCGTCCCGCTCCACTTTTCTGACTATGAACAGACGGGGATAAGCCTCATTTACGGTCATCTTCAGATAGGGATAGTGTTTGTCGTCCATGAGCAGAATGTTGTAATACGGGCGATGCTTCTTGATAAGGTTGCATTCCAGCATCAGCGCTTCTATTTCGCTGTCGGTAATGATAATGTCGAAATCCGCTATTCTGGAGACCAGGGCTACGGTCTTGGGATCATGCCGGCGCCCGTTCCGGAAATATGAGCTTACTCTCTTGCGCAGCGACAACGCCTTGCCTATGTAGATTATATCTCCGGCTTCGTCCTTCATCAGATACACCCCGGGACGATCGGGCAATCTGACGACTTTCTCACGTAATACGCCTTGCGGACTTTGGTTGTTGATAGTTGGTTTCACTATAAAATTATACCATAGAGATCGTGCAGGTCGGCATGAGTTACCGTGGCCCTGATTATTGAGCCGACTTCGCCCTGTCCGGTCAGATAGACGGCGCCGTCTATCTCCGGAGCGTCGCGATGACAACGTCCGATAAGATTATTCCCCTCACGGCTTTCGATCAAAACATCGATGGTGGAACCGATCCACCGGGCCGACATGCCCGCGGATACGTCTGTCTGCAGTTCCGCCAGCCGTTCCTGGCGCCTCAACGCCGTGCTCATGCGGACCCTGGGCCGCATATCGAAAGCGGGTGTGCCCTCTTCCGGCGAATAGATAAAGAAGCCGGCCCTGTCCAGAGCGGCCTCGCGCAGAAAGTTTCGCAGATGAAGGTAGTGCTCCTTCCGTTCGCCGGGATAGCCGACGATGAAGGTGGAGCGCAGGGTGACACCGGGGTTGAGAGCACGAAGCTTTTGCAGCTTGCCCAGCACATCCCGGGGATCAGCCGGGCGCCTCATGGATGCAAGTATGTCGGGGTGCGAATGCTGCAGCGGTATCTCCAGATAGCGACAGACCTTGGGTGCCCCGGCCACGACCTCGATTAGTTCGTCGTCCAGGGACGCCGGGTGCGCATACATCAGCCTGATCCACTCCAGATCCCGGATATCGGCCAGAGCCGTTATCAACTGGACCAGGCGGCGCTTGCCGTAGATATCCACCCCGTAGCGCGTGCTGTCCTGCGCTATCAGGATCAACTCCCTGACGCCGCCGGCGGCCAGTTGCGCGGCCTCGTCCAGCAACTCCTCAAACGGCCGGCTGACATAGCCGCCGCGTATGATGGGAATGGCACAGTAAGAGCAACGGTTGTCGCACCCATCGGCAATACGCAAATAAGCGCTCCAGGGCGGAGTAAGCAGCGCTCTACCTGCTGCGCCGTAGCTTGTGGAAAGAGGTGGGCTTGCCGCGCCGTAGCTCGAAGAGCGTAGGCGGGCCTGTCGCGCCGAAGCCTTCAGGCGAAGGCGGATGCCTTCGTTACCCAAAAGCCGCCCAAGTTCATCCCAATCCTTCAAACCGATAAAGGCATCGACTTCGGGCAGGGCCTCGGCCAGTTCATCCTTATATCTTGCCACCATGCATCCGGTCACCCAGAGCCGGGCACCGTTTCCGGCAGCCTGGGCGGCTTCCAGAATGATGCTTATAGACTCTTCTCTGGCGCTTTCAATAAACCCGCAGGTGTTCACCAGGATAATATCTGCTTGTTCCGGGTCTTCCGTGGCGGTAAAACCGGCTGTTTTCATCATATACAGGGCTTGTTCGGAATCGACTGTGTTTTTGGGGCAGCCGACAGTAATGACCTTAACCTTCAAATTCCGTCTCCTGATCCTCCAGATACTCCGGCCCCACCAGAACCTCGCGCGCTCTGCTGCCCTCGAAAGGCCCGACAATGCCGCGCTCTTCCATCATATCCACCAGCCTGGCGGCACGAGCGTACCCCACCTTGAGGCGGCGCTGCAGCATGGAGATGGAGGCCTGGCCGCTGTTGACCACCTGCCGTACCGCTTCCATGAACAACTCATCATCGGCATCGTTGTAATCGGTAGGTCCTTCATCCTCTTCGACGGCAGGCAGCACATCCATATACGACGCTCTGCCCTGACCCTTGATGAACTCGGTTACCCGCTCTATCTCCTCCTCGGTTACGAACGCGCCCTGCATCCTTATAGGCTTGGGCAGATCCACCGGCTGATAGAGCATGTCACCCCTACCCATCAGCTTCTCGGCTCCGGGAGCATCGAGAATGGTA
>JAQVUQ010000559.1 GCA_028699365.1 bacterium
GATGTGAGATATGATGCCAAGTGTATTACAATATCAGGTTTAAATTGTTCAACTTTTTCAATAAACCCATGCGATCTTTTTACATCTGCCACGCTTGACAAAGATGTGGCAACAGGAATAGCCGTATTATCGTTAATCTTCCCCGGCAACTCTGTTCTGGCAGGTATATCGGTGTAAGCATTTATTTCATCCAGGTCTATACTAACGCCTTCTTCGGCTGTACGCGGCTTGAATTGCATCAGCACCGAGACTCTGTCAATACCCTCAGGCACAACCGGAAAAGCAATCTTATACTCCTTCCAATCCTTGTCTACAGTTATCTCTGTCTTTTCGGGACTGCCCTTCCAGACAAGCTTTCTTTCCGGGCCTTCGTAACAGAAATAATGAATACCAATACGTATGACCCCTTTACCTCTGGCAGCCAGAACGCAGTTTACCGGCTCGATGGGCACTCTGAGCAAATCCGCATTGAGTGTCAGAGACATCTTGGGCTTGATCACAGGGTAATTGATACGCAGAAAGTGTTTGCCCTTATATGCCTGTTGCAGATCCTCTTCTATAGAGTAGCCGGTAAGCTCATAATAAGGATCAAGCTTTATCCCCAGGCTGGACTGCCCGGTCAGCAAACTTTTCAGATCACGACCTGTATATTCTTCAAACCCTCCGGCGGCAATAAGACCTGTCTCGCTCCCCGTTGATGTGTGAACGCCGATTAAAGACAACATCAATACGGCAGCTAATCCTGCTGCAAATCGCTCAATACGCATAGCAATACATCTCCTTGCAATCGCTTCTACTACAATCTATTAAGTTATTGGCCCTGCCAGAAAACAGCCGTTCCAGCACTCTCCGGGACCTCACTTACCGATCTGGTTGATACATGTCCATCAAAGAAACAGATATTGGCTTTATTGTTATGCCGGTAATCAATTCTTGCATAGCCGACATTATTGTACGCAGCATACATTATCGTGCCGCCACCGGAATAATCAGGGGCTCCATTCTTGTTGTTGCAGGCATCGGCCATATACATGCACTCAGAAGGTTTTTTTAATTCATCCACCAACCTCTTCCGATAAGCCGGATTCGTAAGATGATAGGACACCCTTTGCCCATTCCAGCCGTAAGATGAATAATGGCTGGTTCCCCTTGTCGTATCGATAGAGGGACACCATAGAGGAGCGCTGCCAGCTACTCCACCTGCGCCATATTTTTTATTGAGATAGCCCAGATAACCTAAGTATCCTATCTTATTATAACCTCCCTCCGCAGGTATACCCGCAGTAGCCAGCGTATTCCCGTCATAGTCCTGGGCATACATCATCTCCGCCGTATATACTGCTTTATATTGTTTATGCAGGTCGTCTGGCGAGCCTTTTCGCGTGCCTGACTGAAAACAGGAAACAATATAGCTGCCAACAGAGCTATAATTGCAATTACTACGAGAAGTTCGATTAATGTGAACCCCGATTTCCTCATCATTATAGTATTCTTCTCCCTTATCATTGTTTTTTCCTTTCTCCACATTATTTTCTCATCTCCCTCTATATGATCTTACAATAACATTGTATAATTTCAGGACGGTAAAAATCTATAACAAAAGCTGACACTTCCTCTTAACCATTCATATCGATTGTCTGTCTAAGATACGGATATGTATCTTCCGATAAGTCTTTACGAGTACCCGGCCGGGATCTCGTAATAGATCCCGGCCGGGTACTTTTATTATGTTAATAAACGCTGCTCACCTGCTTAACGACTTTTCCTGTTCTATCTGTAGGCATTAAATCAACCATTTGCCCGGGAGTAAGAGTAATATCGGTGTCGCCTGTGCACTGAATTCTACTGGTATCGTGATCAAGGATCACATTTCCGCTTGCTAAACCGTTTCTTACTGTGAACCTCCCATTGGCCCTGAATTGAGTTATCGTTTTTGCATACGTTACCTCTACCATCCGGTGATCCCATACATTTACCGTCGTTATGGACGTCGGATCGGTATTCCGTATTGTATTCCCGTAAATGGATTTATAATTCTCGCCTGAATTGTAATAGGCGCCAGCCACTCTATTGTCCTCGCATGTTTGTACCATTCCGTAATTGCTGTTGGAATCGGCATTATCGCATAACCTGACAATGACATTATCTCTGTACAGGTTATCGGCAGCCGTAAAATCCGCATGGTAGATTCTCCCGCTGCCTACGAGAGACAAGGTGTTGTTCCTTACCGTGGCAAAGTATAGCCCCTGGTCCGTGTTGCTGTAATTCTCATTCAGCAGTATGCAGGTAGGAAATTTGCAATTCGTTGTTACCACAAATTCGTTGCCCCAAATATTTACATTGCCTCCGGCAATCGAACCGCTGACAGCAGGCTTCACTTGTATCATGGCCGAAGCTCCCTGATACTGACCGGCATCAATCAGAACATTGTCAACGATATCTATATTATTTGGCGTAGCTGCCACATTGATAAATGGTGCCCCCCCCGCAACCGTGGTTTTAATGACATTGCCCTGGATCCTTATCTTT
>JAQVUQ010000063.1 GCA_028699365.1 bacterium
ATCTGCTGGCTCTGATCGTCGGCAGAGTCATCGATCAGCGTGATCGGGCCGAGATAAGGACACTGGAAACATCTGCCCTGGAACGTGAACTGCAGGTGGCCCGCAAGGTACAGCAGAGTCTGTTGCCCAGGCGCATAGAGATAGCTCCGGGGTACGATATCGGCGCCTTTATTGCTTACACCAGGACGGTAGGGGGGGATTACTATGATGTTTTTCCGCTTGGCGAGGATGTGCTGGCACTCAGCATCGCCGATGTCTCCGGCAAAGGTATGCCGGCAGCACTGCTGGTGGCGCTTACCAAATACACCATTAGGGGTAGCGCAGTTGTCAGGATTTCACCGGAGGACGTATTTCGTTCGGTCAATGACGTCATACTCTCTGCAACAACACCGTCGATGTTCGTATCGGCCATTTACGGTATTCTTTTCCCTCTTGAGGGCAGGCTGGTTTATGCCAATAGCGGGCATGAGTTGCCTCTTCTCTGGAGGGCAGCCTCCGGACAGGTGCAGCGCACTCCGGCGGCCGGTGGTATAGTACTGGGTGTTACGCGGGATGTAAACCCGGTGAGGCAGGAGCTTCTCCTGGCATCGGGCGACGTGTTGCTTATGTTTACGGACGGCGCCATCGAGGCTCGTGACCCTTCCGGGGCGATATACGGCAACAAGCGTCTTTACGCAGCCCTGGCCGCCAACGCTCATCTCCCGGCCCAGATGATAGTGGAGAACATTAAAGATGACCTGTTCCGGTTCTCCGGAGGGAAGCTTTACGATGATATGACGCTGCTGGCATTGAAAAGGATAGGCGAGGAGAGTATCACCAGCGCTCCAGAATCATCCGCCAGATAACGTCTTTCAACGATGCAACCGCGGCGTCGGCGGTCGATTGCAAATCCTTGCCCGCCAGAGCGGCATCGTCCGGGCCGAGTGTTGCCAGATCCCGTCCTGCGATCACTATAGTTGTCTTCCGGTCTTTGGTAAACGCTTCTACGTCTCGCATCTGCGGAGTCCCGTCCAGTGCCGTATTCAGGCGGTCGGATATCTCACCGGCACGCTGCAGGGCGGATTTGCCGTCGGCATCGGCCAGATGGAGGATGGTCCTGTCGTCTACCAGTACTTCGGCCCCGCCGCCATCCGATTTTTTACAGGTAACGATGAATTTGCCGCCGGCGTGTCGCCAACTGACAGGAATCGATCGTGCAGCCAGTTCCTGCTTTACAAGAGCAATGCGTTCATCCGAATAAGGATGAGTCTGATAAACCCCCATATTGTCCACCAGGCCCGAGGCACTTTTTGAAAGCTGTTCCAGAAAAGTCAGCAGGCCGACGGGATCGTAACCGGCGGTCATGACATACCCTATGGCGGTCTTGTCGGCTTCCTTTTCCATCTCGATACTGTAGGTGCTGGTTTTATCCATCAGCAAAAGGCTGCTCATAGTTGCCACCCGTGCATCCTGGGTCAGAATGAGGGCCGCCAGGGCGTACCAGCTATATTTGGATCCCTGCTCCTGCTGTTTCTTGCTGTGCCTGAGAATAACGTGGGCGATCTCATGGCCCAGCACTCCGGCAAGTTCATGGTCTGTACGCAACTGGCGCATAAGGGAAACGCCGATGTAGATAAAGCCTCCGGGCAGGGCAAAGGCGTTGACTCCGACCTTCTCATCCAGAATTTTGAAATGGAATTCAAAGCGTGTGTCTCCGGTGGCCTTTACCAGACGATTGCCTATCTCCTCAAGCCGTGCCTGCATGACAGGATCCTTTACGGCCTTGTAGGCTTTATCCACTTCTTCAGCGGCAGCTTTTCCCGTTCTGGTATCTTCCGCAGCCCCGCGGTCGGTGGGGGTTGTCGGTTGTTGGTTGTTGGTTGCTGGTTTCAAGCTCCCATGCAAGTCTTGCTCGAACTCCTGGCTCCTGGCTGCTGGCTCCTGAACCTGCAAACGTGCTCCGCTGCTTAACAACTTGCTTGCACTTCCAACTTCTGCGGCAATGGTGCTCGGAACGGCCAGATGTGAGAACAAGAGCATCAGGCAGATGAATATCAGCGATGTTGTATGCCGCAAAAAGGTGTTCACATATTCAGGCTATCACGGAAAAACGGTCCAGTCAATTGGAATAATTCCCCCGGCAGCCTTTGTGCAGTTCGTATCGTTATACAATGAAACGAGGTTGAGGCCGTTGCTGGATCAAATACGTCTGTACGCAGGCATTGCCGCCGGCAAGAGTGCCGCCGGATTGTGCCGCATTCTGGGAGCCGGAGGCGGTACTAATTGGCCGGGAAAACTCTCTCTGGCCATCTGCCCGGAGATACTGTCCAGGCTCAGCCGGGAGTTTCAACGAGGCAGTATAGTGGTGACCGGCACCAACGGTAAGACTACGGCTACAAGGATGCTGGCGCACGTCTTCTCCGGGCTGGGATGGGAGATCACCAGTAACTTCACCGGTGCAAACCTGCTGGCCGGTGTAACGGCTGCCGTCGTCAGGGATGCCGGTCTTACCGGCAGGATAAAATCCGATCTGGCCCTGCTGGAAGCGGACGAAGCCAGCGTTCCCAGACTGTCGTCGGAAACCAGGCCCCGTGCCATAGTAGTTACCAATATCTTCAGAGATCAGCTTGACCGCTATGGAGAGCTGGATAATACGGCCAGGCTTATAGGCAGGGGATTGTCGCAACTGGAAAAGGATGATTACGTTTTTCTAAATGCCGATGATCCCTATGTGGCGGCGCTCGGCAAATCCGTCAAAGCGCGGGTAGTCTACTTCGGTATGGACTGCGATTATGAAGATGAAAACGATGAGTTCAAGATAACCGAATCCCGTTATTGCCGGGATTGCGGCGGACGTCTCACTTACGGGAGAACCTATTACAGCCACCTGGGAACGTATATCTGTCTGCAATGCGGTCTCAAGCGTCCTGATACGTCTTTTACCGTTACAGGGCTGCAGGTAAGGGGAATCGACGGATATTCGTTCAGACTGGCTTCACCTCTGGGCCAAACAGAGCTTCGGCTTAAGTTGCCGGGATTCTACAATATCTACAATGCGCTGGCCGTTGCTGCCTGTGCCGTCACATACGGGGCCGATTTGGACCTTATCCGGGACAGGTTCGGGAGCTTCACCAGCGCTTTCGGCAGGATGGAGCGATTATCGGTCAATGGAAGGAAGGTCTATATTGTCCTGGTAAAGAATCCTGTAGGCCTGAATGAAGCTCTGCATACGGTTGTGGAATCCGGGCTGGCCGGGCATGTAATGATAGCCATCAACGATAATTTTGCCGACGGGCGTGACGTTTCCTGGCTGTGGGACGGAGGCTTTGAGATGCTGGGACGTGACGGAGTTGCCGGAAGAAAGATTATTGTTTCCGGTATCAGGGCCGAGGATATGGCCTTGAGACTCAAATACGCCGGTCTGGACAGCGGTATCGTGGAGATGGATAAGGATATAGGCAGAGCGATGGACACCATAATCGCTGCTGCTCCGGAGGGTTACACAGTCTGTATTATGTGTACCTATACGGCCATGCTTACCCTGAGAGGCGTTATGGAACGTCGCGGCTATTTAAGTCGATACTGGGAGGCCTGACTCAATGCATCTGAGGATATGCCACCTTTACCCTGATCTCATGAACCTCTACGGTGACGGCGGGAACGTTCTGGCCGTGCTGCAGCGCTGCCGGTGGAGGGGCATAGAGACCGATGTTTCAGGTGTGTCGCTGGGTGATGTTTTAGATTTCAGGCGCTTCGATATAATCTTCATGGGTGGTGGCCAGGACAGCGAACAGCGCGCCGTAGCTGCCGATCTGCAGATGAAAAAGGGCGAGAGTATCAGGGAGACGGTCGAGGACGGGGCTGTAGTGCTGACCATTTGCGGAGGCTACCAGCTTTTCGGGCAATCATATACTACGGCTGAAGGTGAGGAGTTGCCCGGTATAGGAGTATTTGATGCTCGTACTTTCCCCGGCAAGGGCCGGCTGACAGGTAATGTTGTGGTGGAGAGCCTTACGGGAGATAATGATGGTACTCTGGTGGGTTTTGAGAATCACGGCGGTCGCACCTATCTGGGACCGGATACCGAGCCCATAGGCAGAGTGCTGATAGGCGGCGGCAACAATGGAGAGGACGGTTTGGAGGGCGGGCGTTATCTCAATGCCTACGGAACCTACCTGCACGGATCGCTGTTGCCGAAGAACCCCCGGTTTGCCGACAGGCTTATTGAAGCCGCCTTGACTCGGCGTTATGGCAGCATGGAACTGACTCCGCTGGACGATATGCTGGAGCATATCGCTCATAAAGCAGCCGTAAGGCGTGCCGGACAGACCAGGAGATGATTGGATCATTACATGAAACTACGCTCTTTAGCGGATGTTTTATCTCGAAGGCTCCAGGGTATTAAGATTGCAACGTGTTGTAAAGGCGATTTGTATCGTTATGTTGATACAGGCGGATTTTGCCGGTAAACAGAGATAAGGCGGTGATGGATAATGCCTGTCGTTTCATCTAATCTTTCATGGATTATCGAGGCTATCGTCGGTCTGGTTATGGGGGTTCTGATTCATCTGGGATTGCGTAATGCCAATGCCCTGGAGACATTGGGGACACTTATCGTAGGTGCCGCCGGTGCCATTGCCGGTTCAAAACTGGTTCCTCTGGGACCGGTCTATCTGGGTGTGCACTGGATACCCGCAATTATCGGCGGCTTGCTGCTGGCATTGATCTGGGAGCTTCTCTTCCAGGGCAACAGGAGTTCCCGTGTCATCGGCAGTTAGGTGAGAGTTCTCACCGGAAAGGGAGGGATTAGATTTATGATGCGAGGTAAAGAGATAACAGGTTTGCCTGTCTACGATGCCTCTGAAGGCAAAAAACTGGGTAGCATAAAGGACATTGTGCTGGATATCGACAGCAGGAAGGTTATGGGATTTACAGTGGACACGGGAGGTCTCTTCGGCCCCGGACACAAGGTGCTGCCGATGGAGGAGATCAAGAGTATAGGGCCGGATGCGGTAATGGTATCCGACAAAACGCATGCCGTACTGCACGATGAGAACAGAGAGCCTGGTATCAAGAAGATACTGGAAGAGGGGCATAGCGTATACGGCAAGAAAATTTTGACCAGAAGCGGCAAGGAACTGGGCGCTGTTTCCGATATTATGGTAGACACTGACAGCGGGGTCGTCAGCGGTTATGAAATCAGCGGTGGTGTAGCCAGAGATATCGGCAGAGGACGCCCTGTTGTGCCGATGATGGATGATTTTACTGCTGGTGAGGACGCTATCGTAGTGCCCGACGAAACTGAAAAACGCATGGAAGAGAGTGTCGGCGGCTTGGCCGGTGCCTATGAAAGCACTAAAGAGAAAGCCGGTGAACTGGCAGAGAAGGGCAAAGGGCGTGTACAACAACAGTACGGAGAAACCAGGGAGCGGGTTGAAACCACAGTATCCAAGGGCAAAGAGCGTTTGGAAACCGAGGAGGTAGAGGCAGCCAAAGGTCGTATTGCCGGTTATGAGGTCACTGCCGATGACGGTACCGTGATAGTAAGTAAGGGACAAGAAGTAGATGATGCAGTTATCGACAGAGCCAGACAGTACGGCAAGGTTCATCAGGTGGCAATGTCCTCCGGTGTTACAGGTTTTCAGGAGAAATACGAGGAATACGGCAAGGCGGCTACAGACCAGATCGGGCGTGCTGAAGAGGAGTTGCTGCTGGGCCGTACTGCCGGACAGAAAGTCACCGATAGAGAAGGCAATGTAATAGTCAATGATGGAGATAAGATAGAGTTCGATTCCATGCAACGGGCACGGCAGGCAGGAGTTATGGGGGACTTGATAGCCGCAGCGGGTATAGCCGGCGCCAGATCGTGGTGGGAATCGATCAGGAATAGCGTTACGCATTACCGTGAGCGTGGAGAACATGCCAGCGCCAGGGCATCGCAAAGGCGTTTTCTGGTAGGCAGGATTTCCGATACGGAAGTTAGCGGTAAGAACGGCGAAGTTATCATCCGCGAAGGCGAAGTGATCACTCCCATAATGGTGGAAAAGGCCAAGGATGCGAATAAGCTGGCGGAGATCAGGGTGAGGCCGGAATAACCGGCCTCACCGGCATTTGGGGATATTATATGAAGAGGCTGGTGCTGAGATAGCGTTCTCCTCCGTCGGGAAGGAGGACCACGGCCAGTTTATCTTTGCTATCCGGCCGTTTGCAAATCCGCAACGCGGCCCATAACGCTGCTCCCGAGGAGATGCCTGCCAGCAGGCCCTCCTCACGCGGCATACGCCTGGCAGTTTCCATGGCGGCATCGTCTTCCACGGTTACGACTTCATCTATAATACCCCTGTTCAACACTTCAGGAATGAAATTGGCGCCTATGCCCTGAATCTGATGACCTCCGGGATAACCTCTGCTCAGTAAAGGAGACGCCGCCGGTTCCACGGCAACAATCCGTATGGAAGGCTTCAATTCCTTAAGTCGCTCGCCTACACCGGTAATGGTGCCGCCCGTGCCCACTCCCGCTATGAAGATATCGACCTGACCGTCGGTATCCTCCCATATCTCTTCGGCTGTAGTGCGGCGATGCATCTCAGGGTTGGCCGGGTTGGCAAATTGCTGCGGCATGTAAGCACCCTGCTCATTGACAATGGCCTCGGCTCTATCCAGTGCTCCACGCATCCCCTCTGTCCCGGGTGTCAGGATGATCTCGGCACCGTAAGCTTTCAACAGCTTTCGACGCTCAATGCTCATGCTGTCCGGCATGGTCAGAATGAGCCTGTACCCTTTGGCGGCGCAGACCATGGCCAGGCCTATGCCGGTATTGCCGCTGGTGGGTTCTACCAGCAGATCTCCCGGGTGTATAAGGCCTTTGCGCTCCGCATCCTCTACCATGGCCAGTGCTATCCTGTCCTTGACGCTGCCGCCGGGATTCCAGATCTCTACTTTGGCCGCCAGCGTGCCTCTGCAGCCTTGTGAGATGCGGTTGAGGCGAAGCAGAGGCGTCTTCCCGATCAATGCCGTAACATCTGAAGCGATATTCATGAAAACCTCCGGAACGATTGATTGTCAGTGTAATTACCGGACAATTGCTGTGAATATAATATTCCGCGCGGTAAGGGTATGTCAATGCAATTACCCCATTCGCAAGATATTACCCTATAGAGCAAAATCTGGCATGGTAAATTACTGTCTTTAGGCCCCTTCAACGATTGACGGTGTATAGGCCGGATGGTTTAATAGGTAAAGATAAGATTATGTGCGGTCTGGCGACTACACGAAAGTATTAAGGAGGGATAAAATTGTCTATTGTTAACGAGATAAGCGAAGCCCTGTTGGTGGGCAACGCCGCCAAGGTCAAGGAACTGACGGAGAAGGCTCTGGGCGAGGGAGTCAGCCCCAAGGACATCATTCAGCAGGGACTCATACCCGGCATGGGTGTTGTAGGCGTGAAATTCAAAAACAACGAATACTACGTGCCCGAGGTTCTGATTGCGGCCAGAGCCATGCATGCCGGTCTGAACATCGTCAAGCCCATGCTGGCTGACAGCGGCATGGAGCCGGTAGGCAGAATTGCCATCGGCACCGTCAAGGGAGATTTGCACGATATCGGCAAGAATCTGGTGGCTATGATGCTGGAAGGCGCCGGCTTCGATGTCAATGACCTGGGTATTGATGTAACGGCCGATAAATTTGTCGAGGTGGTTAAGGACGGAAGCGTTGATGTGATTGCCATGTCCGCGTTGCTGACAACCACGATGCCCTCCATGGCCGATACCATTAAAGCCCTCGAGGCTGCCGGCCTGCGCGACAAGGTCAAGATAATGATCGGCGGTGCCCCCGTTACGCAAAATTACGCCGATGAGATCGGCGCTGACGGCTATTCAGCCGATGCCGCTTCCGCCGTTGATACGGCCAAGGAACTGATGGGCGTGTAACCCTCTCAGGCAATACGAAGCGAAAAGCAGGGATGGGTCACCATCCCTGCTTTTCTGTATCCTGAACTCCTGAACCTGCAAATGTGCCTCCACGCTTAACAACCGGCTTGCACTTCTGACTTCTTGACTTCTGACTTCTGTCTTCTAAATATACTTGGCACACATTTTGCCGCCCATACTCACCGCAGGAGCGGTTATCCGCGCTCTTAACGACTGATAGGGAGGTATGGGGTATGATTTTCAGAAGGCTGAGAAAGATGTACCTGGCTCTAGCCGTCTTAGTATGCCTGCAATCGGGACCGGCGTGTCCGTTGCTGCCGGCAGCCGTGTCGGCCGGCCCGAATGCGACGGCTGCAGGGGTGAAGACGGCTATAGCCGTGCCGGTTGATTACAGCGGCAGCCGGCCGGGTCTGGACGAGAGGACGGTGGCGGCTTTAGCACGTAATTATGCCGCAGCACATGCTCAAGACAGTATTATATACCTGCGCGGCAGCAGGGAAGAAGCGCTTATCGAAGCCAGAGAGGCAGGCGCTACAGATCTGATCGTTACAGAGATACTACGCTGTGCTGCGGGTGCATCCAGGACGATTACGCTGGAACTGGCACTCTTTGCTTTGGATGTCAAAAGCGGTAAGGTGAAGGCCGCTTCCTTTAGCGCCGGCAACGGCAAGGTTCGCCCCGGCGGTTCCACTTCCGCTAATTTACAGATCGATGAAGCCCTGGACAGGGCTTTACGGGCGGCGATTGCCGAATTGGATCGCGGTAAACTGAACAACGGAAGGATCGAAGCTTGTCTGAGTGGGGAGTATAAGTTGAAGCTGCAATCGCCGGCAAAAGAGGGCGTGAGAGTAGTCTCCTTCAACGGTACCCACGCCAACGGCATAATGAAGATCAGAAGTGCCGGCAAACAGGAGGCGACGGCTGAACTGGTGGCGTCATTCTCCACACCTCAGCAGGGAGATGCCGTTCTGGTTCAGACAGGTGACGTATCTACCCGACAAAACACCTCCGGCAAATCAAAATGGGTCGTCGGGGCACTGGTTCTTCTGGGCGCGGTAGCTCTATCGGGCAACGGCGGTAACGGAAGCGTCATGCCGGCAGATGAGGAGTTGACCATTAATATCGTTCCCGGCAACGGCGTTGTCCATCTCAACTGGAGTTCTCCAGCACAGAATCCTGATGCCTATGTCGTATATCGCAGGATTGCTGTGGCAACGAGTTCCGGTATCGGCAGGACAAGGGCCGGGCGTACAATCTTAAGGCAGACTCGAAACGTGCCTGTTCGGGTTGAAAGCCAGGAAGAAGGTTCTGCAACTGACAGGCCGTCACCCGATAAACAGGGTTACGAGCGTCTGATTCAAACTGCGGGCAACGTGAATTCTTACGACGATTACTCGGTAGTAAATGGAAGCGTGTATGAGTATGGCGTTTCCTATATTAAAAACGGGGTCGAGAGCCGGCTCAGCGTCTGCAGCAGGAGGGCCTGTCCTGACGGATCTTTACCTGTTGTTACTATAATGACAGGACCTGCTGACGGTTCAGTTATCGATTACAGTGATGTCACGTTTACCTGGCAAGGCGAGGATGCTGTTACTTCACCTGATAATATACGCTTTGCTTTCTGTATGGATGGTGATCTTCCCGTAAACTATAATGGCGATAGATCGGTAAACTATACCGGTCTGGCCGATGGTGTGCATGAATTCAGGATAAGAGCTGTCGATGAGGCCGGCAACGTCGGTGATGTGGTCAGTCGTAGCTTTACCGTTACTACGGGCAACCAGGAGAGGCATCCTGAAGTTACGATAGAATCGGTTACTCCCAATCCGACGGCCGGCAGCCAGACCGTAACAGTGACAGCCAGGGCTGTCGCTTTCAATGGAGCGGAGATCGTTGCCGGATACGTCATTGCGGACAATCCTCTGGTAGGCGATCCCGGTTGGGGCACACTCTCCGTAACACGTCAGCAGGATGGAAGTTATCGCCTTGAAGGCACTTACGATGTGAGCGGGTTGTCGGAAGGTCAGCACAACATCTATGTGCGTGCCGTAGACAGCCATGAACTATGCAACGTAAGCCAGCCGTTCTCGATTCAGGTGAGCGGCGTGAATCCCCCGCCGGTTCAACTGGTACCGGACAGCGGCTTGAGAGAAGCCATACTGGCAAAGCTGGGTTTTTCCGGGGATCACGAATTGACCGTCGCCGATCTTCAAGGCATGAGCGGAGAACTGTCAGCGCATAATAAG
>JAQVUQ010000560.1 GCA_028699365.1 bacterium
CGGTATGCATACGAATCCTGTCCTTGATCGGAGCAAGGTCTGTTATAGTCCCAAACTTCCTTGTCTGTTGCTTTTAAATATAGCGCATTCTCACTTGCCATATCCGCTGACTGATTAATCGCCCACACGTCTACATACTGAGCCATTTTTTTAGTATCCTCCAGGCTTACGTAGTTTCCGGAGGTCATCAGTGTTCTCACATTCGGATCGGTCTCCTTGATAAGCCGGACATAATCGAGGAGGTCATCTGTGTAAGTAGATTCGTCCGTGATAAAAAGCATATAATCGTCATAGTCGACACCTATATATTTCAAATGCTCTATCCATCGCTTCAGCCATTTAGTGAACAACGTCTTATCATCATACCAGGGACAAGGTCTGACACCATTGACTTTTGTTATATATCTTACTGCATGGTCAACGCTTTTGAAACCGAGCAACCACATCATATTGCCTGCTCCATACGTTTTTACGGCTTCATCGCACTTCTTGAAATCCAGAACCAGGTCAGCATCAGGACTCGCACAAGTCATCTCGAATGGGACAGAGAACCTGCTGATGCTGAAGCAGTTGTTATAATGTGCAAGCATGTCCTCTACCGCTACTTCCTTTATATCATAAAACATGCTGCAATATGGGTCAGTTTCCGGAGATGTGAAATAGCAGTAAGCAAAGTTCTTGGGCTTGACTATCCGCGGGATGCTCAGTGGCAGCATCTCTGCGACAAGCATCACTTTCTTTACGGGCGCTCCTGATTCCTCCGGCGCAATTGCTACAGTTGCATTGTATAAGCCCGGCTTGGCATGTTCTCCACCTCTGATTGTGAGCCATATCTGCTTAGTTTGCCCTGCAGGTATTACAACCCGGTTCCGTTTATTCAGCTTGGAAATATCCGGTAGAGCATCATGTATATATGCCTTACTGGCACCTGCAACCGTTAGAGGCACGGAAACAGCCTCCCGTATAGTGACATCTATAGTATCTGTTGAGACATTTTTCGAAGACGGCTTGCAGGAGATATTGAAGACAAGGTTCCTTTTATCAGTGTTTGTCAGCATGAACGACCTGGATGCGCATTGGTTTTTTGCCAATTCAACGGTTATCCGCTTCAGATCTTCCGAACCGCCAGGCACATCGTAGAGAGTAAAATCCGTCCATGGACAACCGGCCCAGATCACATACCGGTTTTTCGGAAAAAGCATCCTGTTAATCGTGCAATTAGCTTCATCAAGACGCTTATTGATTTCCTGAATGCCCGCGACACTGATATCACTGGCGTTCAAAGCTTCCCTGAATTGTGCAAGTATATTTGCTGTTTGATCTCTGTTACCGGTTGACAGAAGTTTTGTCTTCTTCTCCAAAACCGAGAGGTGCGTGTTTATGTACATTAACCCATGCTGCAGATAGGGATCATCAGAAGTCTTTATCACCTTAGATCCGTCTTTAGCAGGAAGAAAGAAACTCGATATACTTCCTTCGCTGGAAATTCTCAGCTTGAATCCCCCAGGCGTACCCTCGGCACGATAGACAACCTCCTTGCTTGACATGCCATCTATGGCAAGATCGGCACTCGGAACTTCGGTGATCTCTTTATGGGCTGCATCCAGCCTTGCCCCGGTTATATGCAAAGGCAAGGGCTTCGAAGTAATATTCTGAACAGTTACGTGGACAAGAGGACCTTCGTAAAAGGCATATGCCAACCATTTGCTGTCAACAAAGACAGGCATGGCATTTGCTCCGGCATAGGGAATAATATAGTAAGATGTTGCCCAGGTCTTCCCGGGATTAATAGAAACGTATTTATAGTACAACTCTATATTGGATATAGAACGTCGGCCATGATAAAAATAAACCTTATCAAGTGAACCATCGTCACACTTAAATATCAAGCCTTCCTTTGCAAGCGTATCCACAGCTCCAGCCCAATCATGCGCTCTGTCTGCTATAAAATAGTCGCCATACTTTCCATACAAATATCCTCTGTTTCCGTCCATACCTGAAACAAAATACAGATCGCTAAAATCGACCTTTCCACCAACCTGAACATCATTATGCGCTCGATAGCCGAAAGGCCGTGTGGAGTTCCCCTTGTTCTCGACCATTATATCAACACGTATTACTGGAGAACCTTCATTGAAAACAAAGGTTTTGTGCACGACCATATCTTTCAGTTGAATGGAACGTCCTTCCTTGAAGACAAGGTGGGCCCTGACACCACCGGAGACCTTGTTTATCTCGTATTGATAGACAGAATCCATCATTTCCCCAGGATAGCTTTGCGAAATCTCGATATCCTTGCAGAGCCCCCAGCCTGGATTCACCTTATTACCGGTGAGATCATTTCCCGTGGATTTCATTATAAGCGACGCTATCCTACCGCCTGAGGATGGAAGCAGTGTAGCCTTATAGAAGCTGTTTTCAATAATTATGGATTTGCCCGCAGTATCCGTCTTCTCGACGACTTTAACACCTTCACAGAAGGCACTTAGAGGTATTAGAGCAAAGAAAGCTCCAACCAGGCTACT
>JAQVUQ010000561.1 GCA_028699365.1 bacterium
TACGTTCAACCGCATTGTTACTACTGAGATTGCGAGCAATTCGGCGCTGCTCTACTATCGTGTGCGGGTATATCGGCTGTCTGATAACGTAAAGAGCGCTTACAGCAATGTAGTAGAATGGGATAACCGGTAAACGCCGGCTTCCGGCCGGTTAGTGTGAAACAGGGCGAAATTGCAGAGCAGTTGTATTTGTATCATTCAAAATGCAATTTCTCGCAATTCGCCCTGTTTGTATTGATACGGCTATGCACTCCTTTGGAGGACGACATGAATAAATTCCTGACAACCATTACATTCTGTATGGCAACGCTGCTTGCTGCCGGCGGGATGAATGCGGCGGCTGTGGAGGACAGCCAGACAATGAGCCAGACTCTGACGAATAAGGCTGACAACATTGTCAAGGCTTTAAAAACCCCCGAGGCGCAGTATCTGGACCAGCTTATCATGAACGGCCTGCCGAACGCTGCCGGGGAGTTTATCGGCGCTCTGCAGGCGGCCACGGTTAAGCAATTCGGAGAGGATGCCTGGCGGGGCGGCCAGTTGGCAAAAGATCTGGGCACTGCCTGCAAGATCGGGGATTGGACAAACAAACTGTCTACCGCCGTCAACCGGGCCATGGGATTATTCGATGCCGGGTTCAAGTTAAGTACGGGGCAAAACAAGGAAGCTGCCGTAAGTGGTGTGACATTCCTTTTAGGCGAGCTGCCCAATCTTCCATACGGCTCGGCGCTGATGAAAGCCACCCGTCTTACTACCCCCGTTTTATCTGCTGCTATTGCAGGCTTTGTTACCTGGCGGGAATCGGTAAAGAAGCTGGAGGAGGCCAGCAAGGGTACCGGCTCGGAAAGCATGCTGGGTGCCATAGAGAGCATGTGCCGGGCAGGCGCAGGCAGCGGCCGCAAGCTGGGTGAAGGCGATCCCGTTCCCGTTACCCCGGAAAATCTGGAGAAGGTCTGGAACAGGATTCTTACCGACGGCACCTTTCGCGGACAATTTGCCAATTATGTCCGTGATGATCTGGGTAAGGAGTTCCCGGAGCCGGGCTGGTTCGACACCGTAAACGAATATCTTTACGGTACCGTTACGGGGATGGACGCGGAGAAGCGCCTGAGCGAAGAGACGGTAAAGAAGCTGCAGGCCACAAAGGAGGAATTCCTGCCGTATATTGCCGGATTGCTCTCTTATCTAAACAAAGGTGCCAAGTCCGATGAACAGGCTGTCCTTGCTCTGCAGGAAGTCCGCAAGATCATAGACCAACTGGGAGAGGGCGGCATGACGCTGGACCAGGCCATAGCCAGAGTACAGCAGGCGACCACTCTGCTCGGGGTCGTTACTGTCTATGCCGATAAATGCGAGACGGAGATAAACAAGGCTATAATGGATAAGGATTATGCCATGCTTTGGGTGCATAAGAAGATGATCAGCGATTATGTCCGGGATGTAATTGCCTGGATCCCCGCCGGCGGACCATTTGCCGCTGAAAGAAACGCCGACCTGGCCAAGCTGAAATCCGGCTATGCCCTGGCATGTAAGGCTATAGATGATGTAAAAACAGAGATGGCGAAGAAGGTTCAGTCGCCGGAAATTCCGGCGGAATACAAGGATGTGCAGGTTTCTTTATCTCCACAAGCGCTTTATCGCCAGTATTTGTTCCCCCATATAAAGCCGTTCGATTGGGATGGGTCCGGAGGGCCGGAAGCCGTTAAGTCCAACTTCAAAGCCATGCTGGCGTCAAAGAACAGGCTGGCGCTGGTGGCTATCATCCGTGCCTGGCAGAAAGGCGATTATGCGGCCGCAGTCAGTGACACCAGCATGGCCACGGCAGAGAGCTTATCTCAGTCAAGTTACAATCAGTCTCTGGACAAATACAGGGCATCACTGTTGCTGGCAGGAATACCGGTTCCCAGTGAAGTAACGGATTACAGACCTGCAGAGGAAGGAAATAAAGCCTGGACGATAGCGACAGCTATTTACGGCGATGCCGTCAGGATGCAGCTCAGCCTGATTGAGCAGGAACAGGCTGAAACAAACGAGTGGCTGAACAGGGGACTGGGCGAGTATGATAAGCTGCTTCAAGAGATGCAGAACAGGGCTTATGAGATAAGTATATCCTTGCCCTGGATATTTCCTCTTAAACAGACTGAAGGCTACTCTGCCATAGCGGCTGTGGAGTCCTGGGGAGGTTACGGCGGCATTCCGCCGCTGGATCAACCGACACAGCTTTATGGCCGCGGGGCTTTTGATATTTCCCAAAGATCCATTCACGTTACGCATGCTGTTGCAGCCGCACGCTTCGATGCCAATAGTATGCTGGAGGCACTGAACTCTAAAACCCAGGCAACCATCCGGCAATGGGAGGAAGGATCTCGCCAATGGGATACCGTCATGGCGGATGCCCGGCCGGATATCGAAACAATACGGCAGTACATCGATGAGGATTTTTTGAATGACGATGACTTCAATAAGCGTTTGAAGGAACGGGAGTCCGTCTCTAAATATATCTCGGAGATGCAGGGAAAGAGG
>JAQVUQ010000562.1 GCA_028699365.1 bacterium
AGAGAGCAGGCCATGTATCACTTCCTCTCCGGTTACACCAGCAAGCTGGCCGGGACGGAGCGAGGCATAACCGAGCCGGAAGCCACCTTCTCCACCTGCTTCGGCTCACCCTTCCTGCCGCTCTCGCCCATGGTCTACGCCAGGCTGCTCGGTGAGAAGATCGAGAAGTATAACACCAGGGTTTACCTCATCAACACCGGCTGGTCGGGCGGACCTTATGGTGTGGGACATCGCATCAGCATCAAGCATACCCGGGCTATTGTCAGCGCTGCGTTAAGCGGCAGCCTGGCTGAAGCAGGCTACAGGACAGATCCCGTTTTCAACGTCAAGGTGCCGGAGAGTTGCCCCGGAGTGCCGGCCGAGGGGCTGAATCCCAGGAATACCTGGGAGGACAAGGACGCCTACGACAGGCAGGCAGCCAAGCTGGCCGGCCTCTTCACGGAGAACTTCAGGAAGTTCACCGATGTGACCAATGAGGTTATCAACGCCGGCCCCAGAGTGGCGGAGCCGGCTAAGGCCTGAGCTTTAACGTTGCGATCTGATATAAAGAGGGCGGGGGTTATGCCCCCGCCCTCTTTTCATTGTGCGCCATTCTTAAAAACTATTCGTGTATCCTTACAGCCGGCACATGAATTTGAATATCCTGTCCTGCAGCCACGGCAGCCCCTCATGACCGAAATCCGGATAGATCACCAGATCCTTTTTTGAGGTTATCTTGTTGTAGGCGGCAAACTGTGAGGACGGCGGGCAGATGGTGTCCATAAGACCTACCGCCATCATCACCTCTGCCCGAATGCGTTTCGCCAGATGCTGGTTATCTATATAGCCCAGCCGGGTGAATACTTCGTTCTCCTTTTCATGCAGAGGATCGAAAAGACGGAAATACGTCCGCAGTTCTTCATAAGCTCCGGCATCCAGATCCATCTCCCAGACCCTGAGGTAGTCGCAAAGGAAGGGAAAAGTCGGTGCAGCCAGCTTGAGGCGAGGCTCAAGGGCAGCGCAGGCCAGCGTCAGTCCGCCGCCCTGAGATCCGCCTGTGGCACCTACTCTGGTCTCATCTACTTCCGGCATATTCATGACGATGCCGGTCAGTTGGGCGCAATCCAGGAAGATATTTCTGAAAAGCATCTTCTCCGGCCCCTCGTCCAACCCGCGGATGATATGGCCTCTGTGCGTATTGCCTTTGGTGCCGCCCACGTCTTCGGACCTGCCGCCCTGACCGCGGCAATCAAGGGCCGCTACGGAGAAGCCCTGGGCCACGTAATGCATCTTGGCAGTCCAATCGCCGCTGTGCCCCGTATAACCGTGGAATAAGACTACGGCCGGGTGAGGTTCCTTAACCCCCTTGGGTCTCAGATACTGAGCGTATATCCTGGCTCCGCCTGTTCCGGTGAAATACAGATCAAAGCATTCGGCAAAAGATGCGCATGTCTCATGCGGCACCATCTCTATCTGAGGATCCAAGGCTTTCATCTCAGCCAGGGAAGCGTCCCAGAATTCATCCATGTCGGCCGGACAGGGGTTCCGTCCTTCAAACGTCAGCAACTTCTCGAGCGGCATATCCACTAACGGCATAACGACCTCCATTGTCTTGCCACGGTTTGCGGCTGAATTACCGCTACATTCTAGCTCTTTGTCAGTTTATAATCAAGTGCAAATTCGTATCTGCGTTTCTATATTCACGTAACGGGTATATATAAAAAGTATATATGAAAACGAGGTGATAGAAATGCCGCTACCGGATGGCGTATGCGCGCTGCTGGCGCGCATAGGATACGAAACCAGGCGTAAAGAAGCCCGGCATAAAGTCGGCAGTCTGACTGCCGGCTATCGGCAAATCGATATCCTCAGTCAGAGTCTGAATATGGACAGTAACGCCGCCGATGTGGTGGAATTGGGCGTGAGAGGGTTGAAAATGGTTGTAGGAGCGGAAGTGAAGGCCGGGGATTGGCTTGAAGTCAGCCTCAATCTGCCCATGCACGTCGTTCCTCTTATGCTGACCGCTGAGGTCATGCATCTGCGCCGTCTGCCGGGACAGAGCAGGCGCAGTGTCGCCGGCATTAAAGTTCTGGAGATCAGCGGCAGTACGGCTGAGAGAATAGCCTCCTTTCTGGCGCAATTGTCTCGCAGTAAAGGCTGAAGATGGCGAATTGGCATTCCATGCCGGTAGAAGAGGGAGCACGTGTCCTGGGCAGCGATCTGCGCACCGGTCTCAGCCGGGATGAAGTGCTTAAGCGGCTTGAGCAATACGGCCCGAATGAACTGGAACGCCGTCTGCCCAAGTCAATGTTTATTATCTTTCTGCAACAGTTTGCCAGCCCCCTGATATACATCCTTTTTGCTGCCGCAATCATTTCACTGGCTCTCGGGCATATCGTCGATGCGCAGGTTATTATGTTCGTGGTTCTGGCAAACGCGTTGATCGGCACAGTTCAGGAGGGCAGGGCGGTCCGGGCCATCGAGAGCCTGAGGCAACTGGTATCGCCGGAAGCTACGGTTCTCAGGGATGGTGAGAACCGCA
>JAQVUQ010000064.1 GCA_028699365.1 bacterium
TGCGGGCATGCGATTCCCGCTCAGCCTGCTTGGAGACCGTGCCTCCGGCCACCAGGGCGTGGAAACCGGAGATGGCGCCGCAGGCTACGGTGATGAAGAGGAAGGGCCAGATAAGCCCCAGCTTATCGCCGCCCTGGACCAGGTTGAAGGCCGGGGCGTGAAGGGCCAGGCCGCCGAAGCCGCCTCCTATGACTCCTGTCAGCAGCATCAGAATGCCGGCATAGAGGACGAAGGAGTTCATGAAATCACGGGGCTGAAGCACCAGCCACACCGGTATACCGGCGGCTATAACTACATAAACGGATAGAATAATCATCCATTGCTGGGGATCCAGCGAGATGGGGAACGTCAATCCAACGGCTATGGACAGGGTGCAGATGATTATGGCAGCAACCGAGGCTATCCACACCTTGATCTTTTTGACGTAGAGAAGCCAGCCGATGAGAGGCGCGAAGAGGGTAATGAATATCACTGAGGTGGAAGCGATGCCGCCTATCCTGGCCGATGGCACTCCGTTGACGGAAACGGTTTTGATCAGGCAGGATCCGCCGCTTAAGGCCATATGTTTCAGCGGCACCATGGATGTCAGGGAGACGGCCGTTAGCCCCAGGAAGGCCGATGTGACCAGGACTATCATAATGATGGTAAAGGAGATAAAGAGGAAGAAGCCGAATCTGCCCAGATAGTTGTTGGCTACATCGGCTACCGATCTGCCGTTCTCTCTCATGCTGACGAACAGGGCGGTATAATCGTGCACGGCGCCGAAGAACACCGTACCGAGTATGATCCAGGCCCAGACGGGAGCGTATCCGAAGATCAATGCCGCTACCGGTCCTATGATGGGCCCGGCGCCGGCAATGGAGGCAAAATGGTGGGAAAATGCCACCCCCAGGGGCGTAGGCACATAATCCACGTCATCCTTCAGTTCCACTGCCGGGGTTGTATTATCGTCATTCTCACCGAAGATGCCCGATAAAAAACGCCCGTAATACCTGTAGCCCAGGTAAAACACGATAAGTCCAAGCAATAAAGGTGCAGCAATATTCATCTGCATAATAATACCTCCGATATACACAGGTTTTGTGGATAATTAGTAACTTCTCTTTTAGTAAGGGATTTTCCTTTCGAAATCCCTTGAATAGGGCAGAAATGCATTGCAATTCTCTGCCTGTTCTGCTAATTTAGAGTGGTGCCTATACGGCAAGAAGTGAAATCCTGTTCATTTGCAGTACGATGGGCGAATATATTCTACATTAACACCTTTGATTGGAGGAAGGAAAATGGTAAGGCTAGGCGTTATAGGGCATGGCGGGCGTGTCAGCGGCGTCATCAACAGCGCTCTTCGTGAGGTGGAGCCGGATCTTAAAGTTGTAGGCATCGTTGATCCCAATGAAGAGGGAGCGCGCTCCAAGCTGCATGAGAGCGATAAAGAAGATGTGGTATTCTACGGATCGCTTGATGAAATGGTGCGACAGGGCAAGCTTGATGCCCTGGCCATAGGCACCAGATGCGGTCTGCATACCCCTTTTGCCATAGAAGCATCCAAATACGACCTGCCGCTCTTTCTGGAGAAGCCGGTGTCCACCTCCATGGAACAGGCCATAGCACTGGAGAGGGCCTTTGAGAATTCCAGGTGCCAGGCAGTGGTAAGCTTCCCGCTGCGGGTATCACCTCTATGCACTCTTGCCAGGCAGTATATTGCGGAGGGCGCGACAGGAACCCCGGAGCATATCATGGGCGTCAATTACGTTCCCTACGGCACCTGCTACTTTGATATGTTCTATCGCGATTTTGATTCCACGCAGGGGCTATTTCTGCAGAAGGCCACTCATGACTTTGATTATATGAGCTACCTGATGGATTCGCCGGTAGTGAAAGTGGCGGCTATGGCCTCTTACGGACGTATCTTCGGCGGGGATAAGCCAGCCGGCTTGAAGTGCTCGGAATGTGCCGAGGCGGACACCTGCCTTGAGAGCCCTGCAAATCGTAAGCATAACTTTTCCGGTGGTGTCGGTGAAGACCATCTCTGTCCTTTTGGCCGGGATTGCGGTTCACCTGAGACAGGCATGAACGAGGATTCCTCCAGCGCTCTGCTGGAGTTTGCCAACGGAGCCAAGGGAGTTTACACCCAGGTATTTTACACCCGCCGGGATGCAGGGGCCAGGGGTGCTACCGTCAGCGGCTACCATGGCACGGTCAGCTTTGACTGGTATAAGAACGATATCAAGAGAGTGCGGCATCACGCCCCCTTCACCGATACCATTAAGGCGGGTGAAGGCGCTTCCCACTTTGGCGGTGATCTGGAACTGGCCTACGATTTTATCGGCCTGATAACGGGCAAGCGCGTATCCCGGACGCCGATCGAGACCGGTATCATGAGCGCCTACGCCTGCCTGGCAGCCAAGGAATCTGCGGATAAGGGCATCTTTGTGAATGTCCGGCAGATAGGGCAGGAATAAAATCTTTCCCGGATGGCGTTGATTCTTTGCCGCGACTGGGATATAATACTTCTACGCCGGTGGCGCGAAAACATGGTGGGTGTAGCTCAATCGGTTAGAGCGCTGGACTGTGGCTCCAGAGGTCGCGGGTTCAAGTCCCGTCACTCACCCCATAGATTTTAAACGGGTTCCGGAGTTGTCTTCGGAGCCCGTTTTTTGGTTTTACTACAGAACTTACCACAGAACCATCAAATAAATCATCGGTAATAGCTGCAATCGCGTAGCTGACGGTCGCCATACCGACTTGCTAATTCTTCTGTTTCAACGCTCTCAGCATGGCACAGATATCAGCCACTTCATCTTCTGTTAGCTGCTCAAATGCCTTTAGCCGTTCGCGGATCATGGCTATAGTTGCATTCCCTACTGTTGCCGGTTTCTCCTCCCGGTGCATAATATTCCGCACTGTCTCCTACGTCCCCGTTCCCTACGCTTACACGTGACCTTTACTTCAGAAGTTGTCGGTAGTAAACTTTAGGTAGTAGATATGTGCGGGAACTCCTCTGGTCGCCCGAAAAGGCGGCAACCCCAAGCGGGTGGGATCCTGAGGCCCGGGATCTACTTTCGATCTTCTGATGATCTAAGCGATAAAGGTAATGTTGGAGCAGTGCCGGACATTCTTACGGAAAGGGAAGGAGCTTATGATTTCCGAAGAAATCATTATGGAAGTCAAAGAACGTTTGAAGCTGGCAGCACCTGACTCGACAATTATTCTCTTTGGGTCTTACGCTCGCGGCGATGCGCGTGAGGGGAGCGATTTGGATATCCTGGTGGTAGAGCCGGATATAATATCCAGACGGCGTGAGATGGTACGCTTGCACGATGCATTACGTTCTTTGCGTATTCCGGTGGATATTCTGGTTACCAGCAACAAGAACTTCGAAGAATGGTCCGATACGCCTGGCACGGTTATTTACGAAGCTGCCAAGAAAGGCAAAGTGCTTTATACAACCGTAAGGCTCTGAATAGAGGGCAATTTAACGTTAGTCAATTTTGTCAAGTACGTCCCCGTCTCTTGTCCATAAATTTCACATAGAGCTTATCCTTAGCCTTACATCCTTGCCCGTTTGTTCCAAATGCCAGCGCGTGTGCGCAATGTTTGAAAGAAAGCGCTGATCATGACTTACCAGCAGGAGGCCGCAGGGACAAGCGGCCAGAGCGCTTTCCAGGCATTCGATGGCGGACAGATCAAGGTGGTTGGTCGGTTCATCCATGATTATCAGGTATGGATGGCGGATAACTCCCAGTGCCAGCAATATCTTGCGCAGCTCGCCGGGACTGGCATCCAGGTTCTCCAACAATCTCCCCGGTCGCGATCCCAGGCTGCTTACTACCGTCATCACTGTTCCCAGTTGCTGATGAGAGAGTTGGTGTACCGCCGTCATAATCTCCCGCGTCTGCGCCAGGTCTATCTCCTGGGGCAGATAGATCAGATGCTCTGCAGAGATCGTGAGTTGATCGGCGATATACCGAAGCAGCGTGCTTTTGCCCGTGCCGTTGGCGCCGGTGACGGCAATGCGATCCTGCCTTGGCATGGTCAGTGCCGGAAAAGAGAGTCGGCGTTCTCCATCCAGGCTGAGACTTCCTGCGGGGATGGAGAAAAGCCGTTCGCGCGGTGACACTGAACTGTCCAGCCAGAAGTTCAACTTATAGCGCTTTTTGCTCTGCACGGTGGACAACAGATCTTTTGCTTTATTAAGACGGCCATCCATCTGTTTGGCAAGACGTCCTGCTTTACCGTCTTTTCCCGAGACCCTGGCAGCATCGATTTTGGCACGTCCGTCGCTGTCACCCCGCGCCAGGTTGCGTTTGGACCTCTTTCCGTCAGCTTTTGCGGCCTCACTGTGGCGACGTTGTGACTCCCTGGCAATATGTTCAAGCTCTTGCTGTACCACACGGCGCTTAGAGGTAAGCGTCTTTTCTTCACGCTCCGCTTCGCTTGCAGCTTCGGTATAATTGCCCGGGCGCATCATCGCTTCCGGTGGATCCAGAAAGAAGCACTGCCGGCAGAGGATATCCAGCAGGTCACGGTCATGACTTACCAGCAGCCCGATGCCGCTGAAGGTGCTGAGGGCTTCCAGCAGTAATTCACGCGTGGTAATATCGATATGATTGGTGGGTTCATCGATGAGAAGTGCATCCGGTTGTTGCCAGAGAGCAACGGCGATCTGGGCGCGTTTGCGCTCGCCATGGCTTAATGTGTGCCAGCGATTAGTCCAATCGTCCCTGATCTGCAGTTTTCCTCTTATTACACATGCATCGACATCCATCGCATCGATGAAGTACGGTAGTTCTGCCGGGATATCGTCGGTGCGCTGCGGGCAAAGGACGATGTGCTCAGGCCGTTTTATGATACCATGCTGCGGTTGCAACTCTCCGGCGGCCAGATGCAGCACAGTGGTTTTGCCTGCGCCATTGGGGCCGACGATTCCGGTCCATCCCAGGGGGAATTGAGCTGTGATATCTTCCAGCAAAGCTGATGTGGTGCCCTCGTAGGTAAAAGTAACACGGTTAAAGGCTAGTAACACAGTAGACCTCCTGATGTATATCCGGGGGTATACATACCGGCGGCTATGATAGCTGTATCTCCGTGAGGGGTAACCAACAATAAATGCCACTGTCTCTCGTGGCATTGCAGGAATTTGTTTCTCAAGCCGCAAGAGAATCACGGAAACTTAAGCACACAGTCAGCCGGATGGCATTTGCCGACCGGATGTAAAATACGACAATTTGCGTGTGCTCTATTCCGTTAGATTCTCACGGGCCTGCCTCCATCTGAATTAATAATATTGTAGCACGATGTAAGGGAGGTGTCACTAAAAGTTTGACCTGCCGTTTGCAGAAGCGATAACATGAAATAATAACCTATAAAGCAGACAAGGACTGGTTCGAGCGCTTCATTTGAATTTTTCGTATAATTCGCTCTACATTCTCGCTTGATTACGTGAGCCCGGGGTAAATAAATACGGGTGAATGCGACATGAATCGTAGAAGAGTATATGTTGTTCTGCTGGCGATAATTCTTATCGGGCTGGGCACTTACCTGCTCTGGTATTTTCTTGTGCGCCCGTCTGCGGCACCTGTTTATGATACGCCGGGAGCGGAACCCGGCAACGGTCAGCCGGAGGTTGTAGCGCAAGATCTTGTCGTTCCCTGGGAAATAGCCTTTCTGCCGGACGGGGATATGCTGGTAACGGAGCGCCCGGGCAGACTGCGCCGGATAGGCCGGAGTCCGGTGGTCTTCAACATTGCCGGAGTGCGTGCCCAGGGGGAGGGCGGATTGCTCGGATTGGCGCTTCACCCCGGATTTGCAACCAACGGTCTGATCTATATCTATTTTACGACGGCATCAGCCGGAAGTCCGGAGAACCGGGTGGAGCGCTACCGCCTCAGCGGCAACAGGCTTACGGAACGACGCCTGATAACGGGAGGCATACCGGCGGCCGGTGTACACAACGGGGGGCGGATAGCCTTTGGTCCGGACAGGCTTCTCTATATCACTACCGGTGATGCTCAGAATCCGTCGTCGGCACAGAGTACCCGGTCTGCGGCGGGTAAGATATTGCGGGTCAGGGATGACGGCGGCATACCGGGGGATAATCCCTTCGGCAACCGTATTTATTCCTACGGGCATCGAAACCCGCAGGGGCTGGCATGGGATTCCCGCGGGCGTCTCTGGGCCACGGAGCATGGCTCCAGCGCTTTTGACGAGGTGAATCTCATCCGGAAGGGCGGCAATTACGGCTGGCCTCTGATCCGGGGCAATGAGACACGGCAGGGCATGATAAGCCCGGTGATCAATTCCGGTCCCAATGCCACCTGGGCGCCGGCCGGGATGGCTTTCATGGACGGCAAGCTCTTTTTCGGCGGCTTGAGAGGAGCGGCTCTCTTTGAGGCCGATATCCGGGACGGCAGCCTTGCTCTCAGCCGGCATTTACAGGGGCGCTTCGGCCGCATCAGGGCGGTTGTCGCCGACAGGGACGGGATGCTTTATATATCTACCAGTAATCGTGACGGGCGGGGACAAATCAGACTGGGCGATGACAAAATCATACGTGTCAATCCGTCAGGCCTGTAGAGGCAATCTGCTTGCAATATGGTATCTCCCTTTACGGAAGGTTGACCTCGGTAAAGACAGAATGCTAACATATCGTCAGGTGAAGTTACGGTTTCATTATCTGTACAGGAGAACCAGATGAATTATTATCAATTGCTTATACCGCTTGTCCGGGAGATTCTGCCCGAAATCACGGAGATCAGGCATGCCATTCACTGCAATCCGGAGCTGGCTCTGCAGGAGCACGATACGGCTGCCCTGATCAGGCGGACGCTGGATCCGGCCGGATTGAACCTGTGTGATCCCTTTCTGGAGACGGACGTGGTGGCCATGCTGGAAGGGGCCGGGAGTGGAGACAATGTTACCTTGCGGGCGGACATCGATGCTTTGCCGTTGCAGGAACTGAGCGATCTGCCTTACCGCTCCGTCAGGGACGGCATCATGCATGCCTGTGGTCATGACGGGCACACTGCCATTCTTATAGGCGCGGCTTTAGTTCTGAGCCGTCTCAGGGATACTTTTAAAGGATCGGTCCGATTCGTCTTTCAGCCGGGCGAGGAGGCGGTAGCTGCCGGCAGGGATCTGCTGGCACAGGGCATACTGCACCATCCGGAGCCCAAAGCCGTCTTTGCTCTGCACGCCTGGAACGGTATCCCCGAGGGGACGATAGCCTCGCGACCGGGCGTTATCATGGCTGCGGCTGATTTCTTCAAGATAATCGTTCATGGAAAGGGTGCGCACGGGTCCATGCCGGATGCCTCCATAGACCCTCTGCTCACGGGGGCGCGCATAGTCGAAGCGCTGCAATCCATTACCTCCCGCAACATCAGCGCTCTGGATGCGGCGGTGGTCAGCGTATGCCGCTTCAGCGGCGGCACCAACGGCAATATCATACCGGACAGCGTGGAGCTGGAGGGCACCACCCGCTATCTCCGTGCGGAGACGGGGCGTCTGATTCCCATGCATATGGAGAGGATAATCAAGGGTGTATGCGATTCCATGGGTGCGTCATACGAATTCATCTACAATACTCCGTATATACCGACGGTCAATAATCCGGAGATGGTGGAGCTTGGAGCCGGGACGGCCAGGGAACTGTTCGGTGCTTCGGCCTGGATGGAGTTGGAGACGCCTTCCATGGGCGGTGAGGACTTCTCCTACTATATAAAGGATTATCCCGGAGCCATGTTCCGGCTGGGCATGGGTGAGCATCACCCGGGTCTGCATAATCCCTACTTCAATTTCAACGATAAGGCTCTGATGAGCGGCATTCTCTTTATGTCCGCCATCGCTCTTAGCGCTCTGGCTATGCCATAACCGACAACTCTTCCAACTCTTCTTCAAAGCGCCTCAGCTCGGTCTCATAGGTCTCCTGCAGGGCGCATAACTTATCGTAGAGTCCTTCCAACTCAGGCGCTATATCGCTGTTCCTCTTTGACAGTGCGGTGATGGACAGCACGTCGCCGTCCATGGAGGCTCTGACAAGGGCATCGTTGTTTCCGCTCAGCTCTTCCTCAAGCTCCGTTATGCTCTTTTCCAGACCGGCTATTTCCGTCTCCATCGGCCGCAGCGTTTCCGATCTGCGCCGGTTGAGTTCGGCCTTTTCCTTTTTCAGTGATTTCCGGAGGTTGTAGGAAACGGTCTCAGGGGCCTGGCGCTGCTCGTTCAACTCGGCCGACAACCGGTCGTCTTCCCAGCCTATTTCCTCCAGGAAGTCCCGATAGCTGCCCTCAAATATACGTATGCGGCCGCGATCGAAGACTATCAGGCGATTGGCCAGACTGTGCAGATAGGTTTCGTTGTGAGTTACGAATACCACCGCGCCGGCAAAGGCGTCTATGGCTTCCATCAGAGCTTCGGACGATTCCATATCCAGGTGGTTGGTGGGTTCGTCCAGCAGCAGCAGGTGGGCGGGCGATACCAGAATCTTTCCCAGCGATACCCTGCTCCTCTCTCCGCCGGAGAGAACGGACACTTTCTTCATGGCCATGTCTCCCTCAAACATGAGGGTGCCGCTTATATTGCGGGCCTGCTGAGGTACGCAATCCGGATCGGCCGACATTATCTCTTCCACCACGGTCCTGTCGGGGTTCAACCGATCGACGTTAGTCTGCCCGAAATAGCTGGCCTTCAGGAGCGGATGCTGCCTTATGGTGCCTTGCTGGGCTGTCAATTCTCCGGCCAGCAGCCTGAGCAGGGTGGATTTGCCCTTACCGTTTTTGCCGATGACGGCTATTCTGTCGTTCTTGCCCACGATAAGATTGAACCCGTCTATCAGCCGGGGCAGATCCTCGCCGTAGGCAAAGGACATTCCCCGGACTTCCATCATGGTCCTGGCCGGAAAGGGAGCGCTTTTGAAACGGAAATCAAGGTTCTCAGTCGCTTCCAGCCTGTTCATCTCCGCCTGTCTGGCAAGAGCCTTGACGCGGGACTGGACCATGGTGCCCAGCCGGGCTTTGGCTCTGAATCTATTGATGAAGGCCTCTGTTTCCCGGCGCTTTTTCTCGTTGTTCACGCGCGTTTTTTCGTATATCTCCTCTTCCTTCAGCAGTTGCAAGTAAAGCTTCTCCGTGGTGCCGGCCACCTTACGGATTTTACGGCGATGTATGCCTACGGTATGGGTGGTTACGCCGTCCATGAAGCTGCGGTCATGGGTGATCAGCATCAACTCGGTTTTCCATTGCCGGAGAAACCGGGTGAGCCAGCCGATGGAGGGGATATCCAGATAGTTGGTGGGTTCGTCCAGCAGGAGCAGGTCCGGTTCCGCTACCAGCGCCTTGGCCAGATTGAGCCGCACCTGAAATCCGCCTGAGAACTCATCCGGATGACGCTTCATATCGGCAGGAGAGAAGCCCAGCCCGGCCAGTATCTTCTCTACCTTCCAACTCTCGCTTATCCGTTCGGCCGGCAGTCCCAGGCAGCCCTCTTCCAGCACCGTCCCGGCAGTGAATTTAATATGCTGCTCCAGATGGCCGACGGTGTAGCGACCGGGAAGGGTTATTACACCGGAATCAGGTTCCTCCTGGCCCAGGATGAGACGGAAGAGGGTGGTCTTGCCGTGCCCGTTTCGTCCCACCAGACCTATCTTCTCCCCGGGATTGATATTGAAACTGATGTTGTCGAACAGCGTCTGCTGTCCGTATGTTTTGCAAAGATCATTTATTTTAAGCATATCTGGTATTATCGCCTCTCGGCTTACTGTTAGTCAATACGCATTTGTCGGCTATTGTCGGAAGTCGACGTGTGACGGGCATTTAATTGAGGGTATAGATATAGCGGACCGTATACCGGTATCGGGCACGTAATTTCTGCAGGGAGAGGAAGCGTCTTGGAGGAGATAAAGGTCCAACCGCCGTTTGCGCTGGTGATCAATACTCGCTCCCGGCGCGGAAAGAGGTTCAGCCGTATCGTCCCGGAGTTGTTAAGGCGCCGGGGGGTTCTGCTGGACGGCATCTATGCAACAGGGGATCATGCCTCTCTTTCCGACACCGTCAGGAGTCTGGTGGAAGGGGGAAGACGCTCCCTCATAATAGGCGGCGGGGACGGGACGATAAGTTCCATTGTCGATTTCTGTGCCTGCAGGG
>JAQVUQ010000563.1 GCA_028699365.1 bacterium
ACCCGGTACTGTCTATATATGTTACTCCACCAAGGTCCAGGATAATAAGCCGTCTTCCTGAATCTATAACTTCCGTCACCTTCTTCTTTATGGCCGGTGATGTAAATACGTCCATCTCGCCACCGATTTCGATTACTGAAATCACCTCGTCGATGCTGGTAACCTCGACTTTGATGTCCATAACATCACCCTTTCGCGACTATTCAGCTATCGCCCTCCTCTTCAGCAGGGCTTTCGCTATTATTTCCGTCCTCCGACGGTGTTTCTTCGGTAGACTTCTCTCCCGTTTTGGAGTATTTCTCAGCTACGATATCCTTGCCCTTGGCTACCGTATGCTTGATACGTCCGACGGCTTCTCCTACGCCATCCTTCATCTTACCGGATATATCCGTAAGATCCTCCTGAAGATGGCCTATCTGATCGGTCGCACTCTCTCTGACTTCAGCAGCCTTCTTCCGGAGTTCCGTCGTTTTTTCCTTAAGCTCTTCCACTTTATCCTTAATATTATCCTCGGCATCCACAACTTTTTTGGCTAGATCTTCTCGGGTTTCCTTCCCCGCTTTCGGGGCAAACAGCACACCGGTAATCCCGCCTATCAATGCTCCTAATGACAAAGCTGCAATAATTTTGCCTAAAACCCCTCTTCTCTCTTCAATACCAGCCATCTCGTCTTCCTCCTTATTGTTATTTGATTCAGCAGCACGGCAAGAATAACCGATGCCCATACGCCGCCCGCCATAATCCCGACATGTTTATGCAGAATAAAACCGGCAATAATCCCGCCTGTTTTCGCTGTCGCATACACCACAATTACCAGCAGTGCAGGCAAAAGCTTGTGCTCCAGAAAAGCCATGTTTTTTATATATATGGATATTACGGAAACAACAAACAGGGAAAGGATCATCAACTGCCCAGGACCTGACAGATAAAGAGCATGCCAAAGTCCTGCCGACAGCCCCAGCCAGGCCATATGGTGCGTCTCACATCTTATTAACAGGATCACGGTCACCACAATGAGGATATCCGGCCGCAAAGCATCCCAAGCCCATGCCTTTCCGACAACCAGTTGTATTGCCACGGCAGCCAGATATATCAACTGAGCCTTGATAAGCACGATATCTCTCATTGCTTCAGCACCATTACCTCTTTGAGCAATTCAGGCCTGGAAGAGGAAGCTACAACAGCCTTTCTCATCATGGTGTGCTTATCCTCAATCATGGAAGAGATTCTCCCCAGCATAAGCCCGCGCGGATAAACGCCTCCCATACCCGACGTAAGTATGCCGGAGCCGATACGGGCCGCACTCTCGATCGGGAGATAGAGCAATTCCGCCTTCCCTCTCCCTGTACCGTGCATTACGCATGGGTATCTGTCTTCCGACACGACCGCGCCCACATAGCTGCGTTCATCCGTAATGCCCATCACTTTAGCCCCTGCAGGATATACCGCAACAACGCGTCCCACCACGGCCCTTTCCGGCGATACCACGATCTGATCGGTTCTTACGCCTTTTCCATATCCCTTATCTATATATATTACCTGTCCGTCGCGACCGGTAACCGTAGCGTAGATTGCAGCGGTTTCCGGCAGAGACAGGTCCATCAACTTCCTCAGGTGCCGGTTATCAAGGTATGCATCCTCATACACAGCCAATGCGATCTTCAGTGCCTCATTCTGCCGTTTAAGCAAACGGTTTGTTTCAAGAAGATACCTCTTGTCGGCGAAGTAGCCGGAAAATCCTTTCAGCCCGTCAGCCACAGCACCGCCGATCTTGACCAGAGGGCTTATCGCCAGATAGCCGATTCCTCCGATATTGCCTGCAACATTGCTCCGTCCGATGAGAACGAGCAGGACAACACCGGCTAACGATGAAAATAATAAAGTCCTTGTTCTCATTGGTCCTTACCTGGAACTGAATAGCGCCTTGCGCAACGTGTCTATCTCCTCGAGCGCCTTACCGGTCCCGATGGCAACGCATGTCAACGGGTCATCTGCTATATATACGGGCATCTGCGTCTCTTCACCCAAGAGAGTGTCCAGTCCCCTGAGCAGCGCTCCACCGCCGGCCAGTATGATACCCCGTTTCATAATATCGGAAGCCAGTTCCGGAGGCGTCTTCTCCAGTGTCTGTTTCACCGCTTCGATAATCAGAGCTACCGGCTCGGATATGGCATCCCGTATCTCGGAGCTTGTCACAGTCAGGCTCTTCGGCAATCCTGAGAAGAGGTCCCGCCCCCTGATATCTATCTCCATGGCTTCAACCCGAGAGTGAGCCGCACCTACTTCCAGCTTTATCTCCTCGGCCGTACGCTCACCGATGAGAACATTATAACTCTTCTTTATATACTGAACAATCGCTTCATCGATCTCATCCCCGGCAACCCTTATCGAAAGGCTGGTAACGACGCCGCCCAGCGATATCACCGCCACTTCGGTGGTGCCGCCGCCGATATCCACTATCATGCTGCCCGTGGGCTCCGATATCGGTAAGCCTGCTCCGATAGCAGCCGCCATC
>JAQVUQ010000065.1 GCA_028699365.1 bacterium
GGTATAAATTTTGAAGGAGATTTATCGAAAGTGACGAATTATTGAAAGGAGAGATCGGAATGCCGAATAAAGACCAGACTGAGGCGACCACCGAGCTGAGCTTTAAATGCGCCAATTGCGGGCATATGTATCCCACGGATAATCTCCGGGAGAAGCCCTGTCCCGTTTGTGGGCGAACTAACAGCGTTGAGGAGGGTTGCCTTATCAATGTCTCTAACGAGGACTATTAGTAATCGTCGCGGGATAGGGTTGATTTTCTTCATTCCGAGTTCTATTTTGTATTCCGGCGGGAGGTGACACGGGTGATAAACAAGGATATGACCATAGGAGAAGTCGTCGAAAAATACCCGGCCAGCGTTGAGGTCCTTATGCAGTACGGCATGGGATGCCTGGGCTGTCCGGCCACACGTTTCGAGACCATAGAGCAGGGCGCAGGAGCGCACGGCATCAATCTGGAGGATCTGATCAACGATCTGAACAAAGCAGTAAGCAAGGAATAGAAGCTTATCCTGATATAATACAGAGCAGGCGATCGGCTATGGTGCCGATGGGGCTGGGCCGTGAAGGCAGCAGTGCGACAAGCACTTGTGGGACTGATAAATCAATCCGGCAAGTGCTTTTTCTATAGTTTATTGCCGGCTATGGAGGATAACTGATAATGACGGAATTCGATACAAGCGGTTTTAAGGGATTGCATGAGTCGGAAGTGGAAGAGCGGCTGAAGCGTTTCGGGCCGAATCAGTTGGAAGTGACGAAGAAATCTTCGTTTTTCGGCCGCTTGCTGACAACTTTCAGCGAGCCCATGTTTTTATTGCTTCTGGGTGCCGCAGCGGCATATTTTATTCTGGGCGAGCCGGTGGACGGCGGTATAATGCTGATCTTTATTCTCTTTGTCATCGGCATCACCTTTGTCCAGGAGTGGCGCACGGAAAAAGCGCTGGATGCGCTGCGGGAACTGGCTTCTCCCCGGGCTACGGTCATACGTGACGGCCGTGAGCAGGAGATTGATGCCACGCAGATAGTGCCGGGCGACCTGGTTGTTCTCAGAGAGGGAGAGCGGACATCGGCGGATGGTCTGATGCTGGCTCTGTCCGATCTGGGCCTGGACGAATCCCTGCTGACAGGTGAATCGGTACCCGTATGGAAAGAGATAAGTCCGTCCGATACGGAAGCCGGGCAGGTCTGGCGCCGGGATATGTGCTATGCCGGCACCATTGTGGTGCAGGGGCAGGGAATCATGGAGGTGACCGCTACCGGGCAGAATACGGAGTACGGCAGGATCGGCGAGGCCCTGAAAGAGGTCAAGGAGAGCATAACGCCGCTGCAGAAAAGAACCCGTGTTATCGTCAGGCAGGTATTTGTAGTTGCCGTCATTCTCAGTCTCAGCATAATCGTGATATCGGTTCTTCAGGGTGAGCGGTTGCTGCATGGCATTCTGGAGAGCATTGCTCTGGCAATGGCCATGATACCGGAAGAATTTCCCGTAGTGCTGACTATCTTTCTCTCTCTGGGTGCCTGGAGACTGGCTCGCAGCCATGCCCTGATGCGGCGTGTTCCCGCCGTAGAGACGCTGGGATCGGTCAGCGTCCTCTGTGTGGATAAGACCGGCACCATCACCATGAACCGTATGGCGGTCCGCCGCCTCTATGTAGCCGGGCATGAAACGGAGGCTCCCGCAGACGCTCTCTCCAAGCCGCCTTTCGATGAACTGGTCATAGCCGGGGTGCTGGCCAGCGAGCGCACGCCTTACGATCCCATGGAAAAGGATATGCATCGTACAGCCGCTCAGGCCGGCTTCGACCCTCAGGCTCTTTATCGGCAGAGGACGCTGATTCACGAATACGCTCTTACTGCCGATACCAAAGCCATGGGCCATATATATAAGGAGCCTGACGGCTCCGCGGTTCTTTATGCCAAGGGCTCTCCGGAGAGCATTCTGTCCATGGCCGATCTGCCGGTGGAAGAGCGTTTGCAGATCGAGGCCAGGGGGCGCGAACTGGCTGAAGACGGATTGCGATTGATAGCTTTTGGCCGTCATCGCTACGAGAATGCCTCTTTCCCCGACAATCTTATCGACAACAGGCTGGATTTCATGGGGATGATGGCCCTGGCCGATCCGCCTCGTCCAGGGGTGAAGGAAGCCATCGCCACCTGTCTCAAGGCGGGTGTCAGGGTGGCGGTCATCACGGGCGATTACGGTATTA
The DNA here is from genome assembly GCA_028699365.1 of bacterium. Classification (GTDB taxonomy): domain Bacteria; phylum UBP13; class UBA5359; order UBA5359; family UBA5359; genus UBA5359. The sequence continues at coordinate 2,205 of JAQVUQ010000065.1, forward strand.
CCGCCAGAGCTATCGCCTCCGAGGTAGGCATACCTGAAGCGGGCCGGTTTATCAGCGGAGCTGAAATAGATAGTCAGAATCAGAAGGAACTATCAAAAACCGTACGCATGACCAATATCTTTGCCAGGGTGGTGCCGCGACATAAGCTGAGGATAATCAGAGCGCTTCAATCCAACGGCGAGATAGTAGCCATGACGGGAGACGGCGTCAACGATGCCCCGGCCCTGAAGGCGGCCGATATAGGCATCGCCATGGGCAAGAGGGGCACCGAAGTAGCCCGGCAGGCCTCTCAAATGGTTCTGCTGGACGACAACTTTACTACTATCGTAAGCAGTATAAGGGATGGACGCCGCATCTACGACAACATTAAGAAGGCTATGGCTTACATCATTACCATACACATACCCATTGCCGGGGCGGCCGTTCTGGCACCGATATTGAATATGCCTCTGCTGCTGACGCCCATCCTGGTGGTGCTTCTGGAACTGATTATCGATCCTACCTGTTCTATCGTCTTCGAGGCGGATGAAGCGGAGCCGGACATCATGGAGCGTCCGCCGCGTCGCCGTGAGGAGCCGTTGCTGGATAGAGCGCTGCTTTTGCGGACTCTGCTTCAGGGGGCGACTTTACTGGCCGCTTCGTTTGGGGCTTTTGTCTGGGCTCAGACGCACGGCCTGGGTGAGAACACCGCCAGAAGCATCGGCCTGGCCGTGCTGGTGCTGTCCAATATCGTTCTGGTTCTGATCAGCCAGTCCAGTATCTATCCGGCCTGGCACAATATCAGCGGCAGGAGTAATCTGGCCAGGATACTGGTAAATAGCGCTGCACTAATTATGCTGTCAATCATGATATATCTGCCGTCTGCCGGTCGCATCTTCAAGCTGGCGCCGCTGCCCCCGGCTATGCTGCCGGGTGTGCTGCTCCTGTCGTTGCTGGCGGGGGGCTGGTGGGAAGCAGTGAAGCCCTGGCTGCGTCGCAGACTATCAAGAGCCGGGACAAATAGTCACAACGGTTGAATTGCTATCATGCAAATCATTGTATTGAAATATTGAAATGGAGGCAAGCCATTGAGAATGCTGGACCGACAGAGAAATCCCTATCCTACGGTGGATGTCATCATAACCTCAAAGGCCCATCCGCACGCCGTAGTCATGGTGCGGCGCAAATATCCCCCTGAAGGGTGGGCGTTGCCCGGGGGCTTTATAGACTGGGGCGAGAGTGCCGAGGCTGCAGCCGTACGGGAGATGAAGGAGGAGACGGGACTTGACCTGAAAGATCTTAAACAGTTTCACGTCTACTCCGACCCGGCCCGCGATCCGCGCGGGCACACTATAAGCACGGTATTCACGGCCACAACGGACGGAGAGCCGGCAGGCGGTGACGATGCCGCTGAGGCGGTATGGGTGAACCTGGATAACCTGCCGCCGGATATAGCTTTCGATCATCGTCGGATTATTGAGGATTGGCTTGATTCTGCCTTGACTCACCTCTGATTTTACAGTATAACGTATCTACAACGGGTAAACGCGGAAGGCAGGGGGATAGACATGCTTGAATATATGAGTCCTAAACAGAGATTCATCTCTTCGATATACGGAGGCAGACGGGACAGGCCGTCGCTGGGTACCGTGACTTCGCTGGCCAATACCGAGGCCATGGCCTGTTGCGGTGCTGCCTTTCCGGAGGCCCATCTGGATCCGGTCGCCATGGCCGACCTGGCCGCTTTCTGCAGTCTGGAAGCCGGTTTCGATATGCTCTTTCCGGTTTTTAGCGTAGTCCATGAAACGGCGGCGCTGGGAGCCGATATAGACTGGGGAAAGATGGATGTCATGCCGTCGGTAAGGCAGCCGTTATGGCGGGAGGCGGAGGATATATCCATTCCGGACGATTTTGAGCAGCGTCCGGCCATGCGCGTGATTCTGGAGGCTTTGCACCTGCTTAAAGAACGCTATGGTCGCGATTATGCGATAGCAGGCAAGACGTTTGGACCGTGGTCGCTGGGTTTTCATCTCTTCGGGGTAGAGAATATTCTGATCATGAGCATCAGCGATCCTGATATGCTGACGAGGATAATGGAATCCCTGACGGAGATTACCGTTCGCTCGGCACTGGCACAGATCGAAGCCGGAGCCGATGTCTTGTGCCTTGGGGATCACTGCTCGCGCGATATGTGTTCGCCGCAGACATATAAGCAGTTTCTACAGCCCCGGCACCGGGAGATATCCCGCAGAGTGCCATCACCGCTGGTGTTGCATACCTGCGGTGACACTTCAGACCGGATAGACATGTTTGCAGATACCACGCTGGCCTGCTTCCATTATGATACCAGGGTGCCGGCAGAGAGCGCCGTATCACTGGCCGGGGGCAAGATATCCCTTATGGGCGGGATAAGCAATGTAGCCGCCTTGATGGCCGGTGACGAACAGCTTATGGAAGCGCAAATCCGGTCGGCTCTGGATGCCGGCGTGAATGTCATCGGTCCGGAGTGCGCCATCCCGTTGAATACCGGTATGGAAAGCCTCAAGGCTATCGGCAGGATATTGTCCGGTATTCTTGAAGAAAAGGAGTCCGGACATGACGCATAGGCAGAGAATGCTGGCGGCTATTGAGGGGAAAGGCAGTGATCGTCTCCCCTGGGTGCCCCGGCTTGACTTGTGGTACAGGGCCAATAAACTGGCCGGCACTTTGCCGTTTTCCTGCACCGGCCTGGTCGATCTGGCGGCAGAGCTGGATATAGGCTTTCATGCCGTTATCCCTGATTTTCGTAATTTGACCGGACCTGAGGACGATGTGGACCGCGCTCTGGGCATCTATAACCTGGATTGTATGCCTTACCGCACCGAATTGCAGGGCGTGATCAGGAAAGTCAGCGTTGACGGTGACAGGACTCTGGTAGAGTATCATACGCCGGTCGGCAACCTGAGGACGGTAGTATTATACGACGAAGCCATGCGGCGCTCCGGTATCAGCATAACGCATGTTCAGGAGCATGTAATAAAGGGGCCTGACGACTTCCCTGCGCTCAACTTCATCTTTGAAAATGCCGCCGTCAGGCAGAACTATGAGGGATACCGCCGTTTTGCCTCCTCCATCGGCGAGCAGGGGCTGGCCGTAGGTTTTGTCAGCCTGGCCGCCTCGCCTATGCATCTGCTGCAGCGGGAGTTGATGCCGCTGGACAGCTTCTTTCTGGCCATGTACGATCATCCGGACGGAATTGCCCGTCTGTCCGAGAGCATAGGGCTGTACTGGAAGCGCGTCCTCGATGTGGTTGTAGATTCACCGGCCGAAGTGCTGCTGGTAGGTGCCAACTACGATGCCGCCGTTACTCATCCACCCTTCTTCAAAGAGCACATTATGCCCTGGCTTCAACTTTATGCCCGGGAACTCCACAGCCGGGGCAAGTATTTGCTGACCCACACCGACGGTGAGAACAGCGGCTTGTTGGAATATTACCTGGAATCAGGTATGGACATAGCCGATTCCATCTGCCCCAAACCTATGACAAAGCTCTCTTTCAGGGAGGTCCGGGAAGCCTTCGACGGCCGAATCAACATAATGGGCGGTATCTCGTCCATAGCCTTGATGAAGTCTTCCATGCCGGATGATACCTTTGACGCCTTTCTGGATAATTTCTTCTCCGAAATCGGCTGCGGCGATCACCTTATACTGGGTATATCCGATACCACTCCGCCTCAGGCCGATTTCGGACGTCTGCTTAAAATAGGGGATATGGTAAAGGCATTCGGGCCGGTACCCTCAGATGTTCCCAAAGAATGATACATGCACCCTTCCGGCAGGTTGCCGTTGATATGGCCAAACATATCTGTTATCTTATCTGATATAAGCAGACGTCAGATTTAAAGGCATGCCTTTATGGTAATAATTCCGGATTGACAGGTAAATGTATTTATGGCACAAGAAAACAATGAGCATATACTTTTTTCTGATGCCGAATTTCCGGTAAGCTTACGCTGGATGCGCGGCGAAATGGAGAATTTCCCCTTGTGCAGCCATCAGGAATTTGAGGTGCAGTTTATTAAACATGGACAGGGATTTTATTTTATAAGAAATCACAATTATTTGTTTCAAAAAAACTCCCTGATAGTTATTCCTCCACACATACTTCACGCCCTGACGCCACGGCAAGGGGTTCATATTGAAAAGATCAGATTGATGTTTCAAAGCTCAATTCTTAAGCAGGATCAGCAATTAGCTGCTTTCCCTAAGGGTTTTCCGTATCATATAAACCTTCTTGAGAATGATGCCTCCGATCTGGAGACTGTTTTTCACAGGATACATAAGGAATTGACAGGCAGGCGGAAGTATTATAAAGACGTTGTCGGCAATGATATTAAAAACCTTCTTTTACTGGCCAAAAGGATCGGTTTGCAGGATACACCTGCGCAAAAAGTAAACCCTCTTGTTTCCCAGATAGTAGATTATATAGATAATAGCTTTATGGAGAATATAACGGTTATTTCCCTGGCTGAGAAGTTTTCATTATCCCCCAATTATCTCTCCTGGTTATTTAAGGACTGCACGGGCATCAACTTGAAGCAGTATATCCTGCATCGTCGTATTGCAGAGGCAAAGAGATTGCTGGAGGAGGATCGTTCCGTCAAACCCAGCCTGGTTTATGCTAAGGTGGGTTTCCAGCAATTTGCCACTTTCAACCGCAGTTTTAAACAGATCACCGGTTTTACTCCCGCCGTCTACCGTAGGATTTCATACCAAGATAAAGAGAATTGATATTGGAATAGCTTTGCCTTTACATAATAATGTAAAGGGGGGAATCCAATGGCAGTCATAGGCACAGATTTGAAGCAGGGAATAAGAGCTGCCAGTTGGTGGAGCGAAATGTGTGACCTTCAATGGCCTTCACCTATGCTGGATGAGAAGATAAACAGACGGGCCGATGCCCTGGCTGCAGCCGGAGTGAATATGGCCGTCCAGTATGGCTTCCACTTCAGATGGGATTATCTCCCCGTGATGGAAAGGTTGCACGGCTATCTGAGACAGGTCAGAGAGAGCCTGGAAGAGAGAGGCATCACCTTTGCCGACCATCACTCTTCAGTGCTTGTTCACAGGGTAAGGAGTATAGAGGATAGAGCGCAGATCCAGCAGCGTAATGCCCACCATGTTCCCTTCTATCCGGATGCCGATTATGCTGATGGATTACGCTGCAACGGCAGCCTGCTCAATGACTGGATGATGATCAGCACCCGGGACGGCAAACCTCATTACAATGAAGCTTACAACAACCGGCAGTTCTGCATGAACAATCCCAATTTTCGGCAGGCTTACAGAGAATATCTTAAAAGATTGCTCATCGATACCGGTATACGAATGCTGATGAGCGACGATGCTATCTTCTATGCAGGGTGGGCGGTCTGTGGTTGCCGGCATTGCCGGGAGAAGTTTTGCCATGAATATGGCGTGGAACAGCCGGCAGATTTGTGGCGTCTCAAGGAGGAACCGGATCTTCTTCAGAAATCCGGGCTTTACAGAGACGTTGTCCTCTTTCGGCTGCGGACGGTAGAAGAATTCATAGCCATGGTCAAAGAGACTGTCGGCCCGGATGTAGCATTGACAACATGTTGTTCAACACATAATACTGCTGAGGGCGCCATGGGTGTAGGAATGTCTGCAGAGAGCTTTTCCAGGCACTGCGATTTTCTGATGCAGGAGACCAGCGAGAGCAGACTTCTCAAATGGACCGAAACCGCCTGCGAGTATGCCCTGTTCGAGAGCCTGGCCTCATCCAGAGTCCTTCCTTATCTCCCTTTGGCCTATGCTCATTGCCGGGATTTAGCCGGGCTGGCCTGGGGAGTTTCCAGGTTCTGGAGCAATAGCCTGTGGCTGTCCACTCAGAAGGGCCGGCAGTTCGGCAGTCCGGCAGGTATAGACGCTTTGCCGGAAGAGGCCGATCTGTGGGAAGATATAGCCGTCTGGGAAGAAAGTCATAAGGAACTGTTTATCGGCATGCCTGCTACCCGGCTGGGATTGTATTACAATGTGTCCTCGAGAGACTTCAGCCCTGATACCAGCGATACCAGCCGGCGTGTTTGTCGTGAACTGGTGGAGGCTAATATACAGTTCAGAATAATCAGCCCTGTTGAACTGCTTGAGAACCGGATACAGGAGAACACCGATGTCCTATTACTGTTGAATACCGAATGCTTGTCACAGGCAGAACGCTTAGCCATAGCGGCTTTTGCTTCCACTGCCGGTAAACAGGTTGTTATCCTGGGCAGAGCCGGTATAAAGGATGAAACAGGAAAGCTGCTGCCGGCAGGTGCAGAAGATATAGAATACAAGGCAATTCTCCTGGATCATGAGGCCGGTCGGGAAGAGTATCTTGAGTATCTGCCTCCGTCAGAGGTGAAAGTAATCATGCCTGACGATCACTGGTGCTGGCGTGCAAAGAGAACTCATGACAGTTGGATCGTGATCTTTCTGGCAACAGGAGCCACGGCCGAATATCATGAAGGCATCCACAATGCCAGGAATAAAGCACCTGTCATACGTAAGCTGGTTTACAAAAGTGTAGCGGAAGGCGCCGTGTTACAACTGGAGTTTCCCGGTGTCGTCACGCGGGCGGAGCTGCACAGCCCCGATATAGAGGAGGACAGGAGCGGCGTTTTGGACGGCAGCGACCGGATAAGCTTCGATCTTACCGGGCTAAAATCGTTCTTTATTATTCAAGCCGGATTGAAGCACCCGGATTTGAGACTACTTGGTAGCTGTTACTAAAGTGCACGAGAATGGAGAGAGTTGTATCATGGAGAGATTGTCGTTACACGGTGGAACGCCCGTAAGGAGTGAAAAAGCTTTTCCGGCCTGGCCGATATTCGGGCGGGAGGAGAGAGATCGCCTGCTGGAGGTGTTCGACAGTGGCAAGTGGTGGTATGGAGAGAAGGTCAGGGAATTCGAAGAGAAGTATGCTGCCTTTCAGGATGCCAAACACGGTGTTACTTGCGCCAATGGGACCTTGGCCTTAGAAACAGCTCTGCTGGCCTGCGGTGTCGGGGCAGGAGATGAAGTCATCGTGCCTCCCTATACCTTTATGGCTACGGCCAGTGCCGTATTGAAGATCAATGCCGTACCCGTCTTTGCCGATATAGAGTTGGACACTTGTAACCTAGACCCTAAGGATGTGGAAAGGAAGATCAGCGACAAGACCAAAGCTATTTTACCGGTGCATCTGGGGGGATTGCCGGTGGACATGGATGCCTTCCGTGCACTGGCCAGGAAACATAAGCTGGCGCTGATTGAAGATGCCTGCCATAGCTGGGGCAGCAAGTGGCAGGGCAAGGGCACTGGAGCCATAGGGGATTGCGGTGTCTTCAGCTTCCAGATGAGCAAGAACATCACCTCTGGAGAGGGCGGTATCCTCCTTACCGATAACGAGGCTATTGCCGACAGGGCCAGAAGTTACACCAACTGCGGACGTGTTAAGGGCGGGGAATGGTATGAGCATTATCTCCTGGGCAGTAACTCGAGACTGACGGAGCTGCAGGCAGCCATATTATTAGGGCAGTTGGAAAGACTGGAAGAACAGACGCTTAAACGTGAGAAAAACGCAGCATATCTGAGCGAGCTATTGAAAGATATGCCCGGCATCAGCCTGATGAGAAGAGACCCCAGGGTAAGCAGACGCAGCTACCACATGTATATCTTCCGCTTCCTGTCAGAGCAATGGCTCGGAGTCAACCGGGATAGATTCCTGGAAGCCCTTAGAGCAGAAGGCATTCCCAGCAGCGCCGGCTATAACATACCCCTGTATAAGAATCCTCTGTTCCAGCAAAAGGGAGAAGGGCCCCGGCATTGTCCCATATCCTGTCCCTATTACGGACGGGATATGGATTACAGCCGGGTGACGTGTCCCAATGCCGAGCTTATTGGCCG